>NZ_JBLOUI010000005.1:0-85908 GCF_047807365.1 Peptacetobacter sp. AB800
ACTAAAAGAGGATTAATAAGTTGCTTAGATTATTATATGAAATTGAACCGCGGAGTGCCGAACGGCACGCTCCGTGGTGTGAGAGGGGCTACAAGTTAGCCCCTACTTAATTTTATATAAAGGCGAGGTAATGCAAAATTTTTAATGAGAGGCCTTTTTAAGCTTTAGGACATAGGTGCCTTCTTCTCCAGGCTTCGACGTGTGTGTAATTAAAAAGGTTTGTTTAAAATAAAATACACGTCTGCAGATTGTCGAGTGAAGGCATCCTATGACCCAAAGCAAAAGGCTATCTCTCATTTGAAAAATTTTGCATTAACTCGCTTCTTGTATATAAAGCTAAAAAAGGAGATGCTAGAGAAAATATGAGGCATTTCGTTTGTAAGAATTATTTCTTTGGAAGATGGGGGAGTGGGTTTGGTGTATGTTTTTTGAGAAATGGGGTATTATATAATTAGTATATATTTTTGAAAAGGAGATTTATTATGAGAGAAGTTGTGGTTAATAGGTTGTATAGACATTTTAAGGGGAATTTGTATTATGTTAAGGATATTGCTCAGCATACGGAAACTGGTGAGATGATGGTTGTGTACCAGGCTATGTACGGAGAGTATGGGACTTTTGTTAGACCAGTGGATATGTTTTTAGAGGAGATAGATCCTAAGAGAGAGGGAAATGTTACTGGGCAGAAGTATAGATTTGAGCTTTATGAGAAGTAGATGCGTATTTTTATATAAATATGCAATAATTGCGTAAAAATAAAAATAAAAGCATGTAATAATTGCGTATTATATCATATAATAATACGCAAAAGTTGCGTATTTTTATTGCGTATATTATTTTTTTGTTGTAGAATCACTGTGAGGTGATAAATTTGAAACTTAAAAATCTTCGTAAAGAGAAAAAATTAACTCAGGCTAAATGTGCTGAATATCTTGGAATTCCACTCCGAACATATCAGAACTATGAAAATGATGAGTCAAAATCGGGCTCTATTAAATATGCATTTATGTTACAAAAGTTAGAAGAATATGGGGTTATAGATGAGAGCCATGGTGTTTTAAGTATAGAGCAAATTAGAGAAATTTGTACGAGAGTATTTGAAGGTTTGGAGATAGAGTATTGTTATCTTTTTGGCTCTTATGCTAAAGGAACAGCAAATGATAATAGTGATGTAGATCTTATGGTAAAGACTGATATTTCAGGTTTAAAATTCTATGATTTGATAGAAAAATTAAGAGAAGAGTTAAATAAAAAGGTTGATTTACTTAATTTTGAGCAGTTGAATAGTAATCTAGATTTAATAAATGAAATATTAAAGGATGGGATAAAGATATACCAGAATTATTAAGGGAATTAAAGGAGAGTTTTGATTAGTGATGAGATATTATGTTGTTTCAGATGTACATGGATTTTTTAGTGAGATGAAAGCAGCTCTTGAGGAGAAGGGCTTTTTTGAGGATAAGGAGCCACATAAGTTGGTTGTTTGTGGTGATTTGTTTGATAGAGGAACTGAGGCTTTGGAGTTAGAGGAGTTTATTTTGGATTTGATTGCAAGAGATGAAGTTATTCTTATTAGAGGAAATCACGAGGATTTACTTATGGAGCTTTTACATGGTTGGAGCAATAGGAGTTATTTTCAGATGCATCATTCGTCAAATGGTACGTTAGATACAGTTTGCCAGCTTACAAATTTTACTATGGACGAGATTTATTATAATCCTGACGATGTCGCTAGAAAGCTTATCAGAAATGAGTCTATTAGAACAATTATACCGAGAATGGTAGACTATTTTGAGACTGAGAGATATGTTTTTGTTCATGGTTGGGTTCCTTGCACTCAGGTGTACGACAAGGCAAAGTTAATAGGTTATGAGATAGATGAGAATTGGAGAGATGCTAGTATCAAGTCTTGGGAAAAGGCTAGATGGATTAATGGTATGGAAGCTGCACATTATGGTGCTAAGGTTGATGGAAAGACTGTTGTCTGTGGGCATTGGCACTGTTCTTTTGGTCATAGTAAGTATGAGGGAGATGGTGGTGAGTTTGACAATAAGCCGAATTTTGATACGTATTATGCAGATGGAATTATTGCTTTAGATGCTTGTACTACGATTTCTAAGAAAGTTAACTGTATTGTTGTTGAAGATTAAAGAGGATATTTTTATTGAATGTAATTACTTTTATAAAACTAGACCATTTTCCTGACGTCAGGAAAATGGTCTAAGCATTGGAAAAGCTAGATTATAGAAAATAAACTATTTTTTTATTTTCTTTTTTTGCTTCTCTTCTTTTTCGAGTTCTTTTATGCTTTTAGTTGGAGTTGGTAAATCTTCTGGCATTGTTCCACCAAGTTCTTTGATTGTGTTCCTAACCACTTTTCCAACTTCAAAGTGGGTATTATTTGCATTTTCTTTGCCTTTGATTTCTTCTCTTCTTAGTTTATCTTCTGTTTGAGTTGCTCTGAATAGATTGGCTGCAAGCTCTGTGCTTCCCATATGGTCTAATATTTTCTGATTTTTTTCAAGTCCTTTTTTAGTATGTATTCCCTTAGCATCAAGTCCACCATATAAGCCTTTATATCCAAAATTTTGAAAGCGTGCATAATCTATGGCTGTTTTTACACCAGCATCACTAGCAGCATTCACCAAATGTTTATTGTGTTCTTTTAAATCTTTTCTTATAGCAAGTCTTTTTTGTTCCTCTGATAGGGAGTCAAAGTTCTCTTGAAGTTCTTGCTTTCTAGTTTGTATAGAGAAATATGTTTGTCCTAGAGCTACTATGGATTTTCTTGGATCTGAATTTTGAACAATTAAGTAGCAGGCATATCTTGTAAGTTTTATATCTTCAATTTTACGAGTAGCATTATTTGATAAAGTTATATTTTTATTTATGTATATAAAATGATCTATTATATTTAACCCACTATTTAAGCAAGCTTCTTTAGCTTTATCGATAACTTTTGTGAAATTACGCCACTCTCTATACTCAAATATAAGCTGTAAATCTCTTGCATACCAGAACTCTACTCCATTTTCGTCGATTTGTTTAATTTTTTCAAATACGATATCATTGTAATTTTCTATATCATTCATAAATAATTTTATATTCTCCTTTTGTTTTTATTTTGTCTAAAAAGTAGAAAGAAAAATATCAGCCAAAATATACTGAATAATAAAAGTAAATTATTTTAAATTTTAAATCGATATTATCCATAAGATTCTCCTTCCTAAGTAAAGAATAAGCAGAAAAAATTGAATATATTCATATTACAGTTGATTTGAATAATAATAGATTTTAGATTAATAATAAAAAATAAAACTATCTGAATAAAATAAAGTCTAATGTAAATGAAATTTATTGTTTTTTTGAACATTTTCCTGACGTCAGAAAAATGTTCAAGGTATTGAAAATACTAAATTTAAAGAAAAGAAATTTTTAAAATGTATGGATGTTAGATGTATAATAAAATAAAAAATAAGTAAAGTTTAATACAAGTAAATTTTTGCGTTTTTTTGAACATTTTGTTGACGTCAACAAAATGTTCAAGATATTGAAAATACTATATTGTTAGAAAAATAAAAAATGAAAAAAATAGTTTAAATGGATTATATTAAACTTAATATTATAAAGGAATATAATTAAAAAAATATAAAGCTGATAAAATCTGCTAGTATTTGTGTATGAAATGAACTATGTTCAGTAGTTATGGTTGGTGGGTATCGTTGAAAAATAAATTTATCTGCTTTAGAACAACTTAAAGCTGGAAAACTTGACTTGAATAAAGAACCAGAAGAAAATTCAGAGTCTAAACCTAAAGAAGAAACTGAAAAACCAAAAGAAACTGGAGTAGCTGTAGATAATAAGACTGTGTTCCATGGAACATTAAAATACTTATCATATAACGAGGTGTTAGAGTTACAAGGAATAGAAGATCCTAATGCTGGATATGCAGATACTAGTGAAAAATTTGCATTATTAGTATTTGATAATGAGATATATGTTACAGCAGAGAGTGGAAATGGAACAGGTTCATATACAGATAAAGCTAAAATGATAAAACTTCCTAATTTTGCCGATGTAGCAAACTACAATGGTAAAGAAGTGAAGGTTAAGATTACAAGTATGTTCTGGACTTCAGATACGAGTCTACCTTTATCACAGCCATACGCATTAGAGGGAGAATATGAGATAGTTGAATAAAATTTTGAAATTTTAGAGATAGTTTTTGCTATCTCCCTTTTTATTGTTCAAAAGAGGACTAAAAGTTAACTAATACTCATTTCTTACTAAGAAAGAATATTTCTACTTTTGTCAAGGGAGCTTTAGTTTTAAATAAGTTATTATTATAAAGGCAAATATATAATGCATATTATGTATTTGTAGTTACTAATATGAAATAGATTAAGTGTGGAGAATAATATCATGTTAAGAAAAAAGAATAATTTTTTGCAAATAATAAAAAATAAAAAGAATATATGTTCTGTTTTGTGATATAATATATAATTACAAATATATTTATATTAAAATGAAAAAGTATGGAGGAATAATGCTTTATAGTATATTTAAAGAAGAAAACAAAAAAGAAACTTTAATGTCAAAAGAAGAAATAAAAAAATTGAATAATATGATTTGGAAATTATTTATGGAGTATTTACCATTAAAAGGATTTGAGTCTAGGGTAGGACAAGAAAATATGGCTCTAGATATATGCGAGGCAATTGGAGATAATCAGCATATAATGATTGAAGGTGGTGTAGGAATAGGAAAATCATATGCATATTTGGCACCTTTAATAGTATTTAATTCTATAACGAATAAACCAGTTATAATTTCTACTTCGAGTATATTACTTCAAGAACAATTAATTAATGATATAAATAGTGTTAGTAAGATGTTATCAATATATCCAGATGTATATCTTGCGAAAGGAATGAATCATTTTAAATGTCCAAAGAGGGCAAATGAATATTTAAAACAAAAAAATAATGATGATGATTTAGCAATAAAAGAATGGATAAAAAATAGAAATTCAATTGATCGAAGAGAAGCACCTACAGAAATAAATGAAAAAATTTGGAATAAAATAAATATCAAAAGATGTGATTTTATTAATTGTGATATGCATTCAAGATGTAAGTATGCAAAATTAAGAGATGAGCTAAGATATACAAACGGTATAATACTCTGTAATCACGATTTATTAGCAGTAGACTTACAAAATAAAAATAATCATAGAAAAGAAATTTTTTCAAAAGAATGTAGATTAATAGTAATAGATGAGGCACATAATTTAGAGGAAAAAGCTAGAAATTCATTAAAAGAAGAATATTCATATGAGGAAATTATGTCAATTATAGAAAAAACTACAAGATATATAAGAAATTTTAACTATAATGAAAATGTTAAACAAAGTTTAAGAAAAATATACATAAGTATAAGGGAACAAGTAGAAAAACAAGATTTGAAAGGGGAAAATAAAGAGGAAATAGAAAAGTATTATATAAATACAGAATATATAAAAAAAGATATAGAGAAGCTGATTAATCTTTTAGAAAACTTAAACTTTAAAGTTCAAATAAAATATGAATATAAAAATAAGTATAAGTATATGCAAGAGGAAATAATATCAAAATTAGAAAGCCTAATAGAATTTTTTTCTAATATTTTAGATGAAAATAGTAATTATATATTTTGGGCTGAAAAGTTTAATAATAAAAAAATAAAAATTATGAACTGTCCTAAGAATATGAATGAAGAAATTTATAAATTATTCTTTAAACAGAAGAAATTTAGAGTTATATTAACATCAGCAACACTTACCAACACCGATATTGGTGATGAATATAAAAAATATGAATATATAACTAAATCTATAGGATTTCCAAATAAACCAGAGGGATTTTTATCTGAACCTCAGAAATCACCGTATAATTATGATGAAAATGTATTATTTTACTATAGAAATGATATGCCACACCCTAAAAATAGGGAGGAATATATAGAAAAAAGTATAGATATAATAGAAGAATTAATTTATGAGACAGACGGAAGAACTATGGTATTGTTTACAGCTAAAAGTGATATGGAGTCTGTATATGAAAAATTAAAGAATAGAAAAATTAAATATAATATTATAATGCAAAATGAGGGTTCATCACAGGAAAGTATTATAAAAGAATTTAAAAAAGATGAAAATTCAGTACTATTATGAACTGGTGCATATTGGGAAGGAGTTAGTATAGAAGGAAATTCTTTATTTAGCTTAATAATATTTAAATTACCATTTCCTGTTCCAGATCCTATAATAGATTATAAGTCTAATATTTCTTCAAATGCATTGATGGATGTACATGTACCAGAAATGATAATAAAATTGAAGCAAGGTATGGGGAGATTAATAAGATCTGCAAATGATAAGGGCATAATAACAATATTGGATTCAAGAATAAGCGATAATTCAGAGGCAAAATATAAGAATGTAGTGTTAGAATCCATACCGACAAATAAAAAAACAAATAGTATAGAGGATGTTAAAAAATTTGTAAAAGAACAAATTAAATAATATTTTAAAATAAAAAGCTCTTGTGATTGAATAAATTACAAGGGCTTTTATTATTTAAAAGAAAATAACTATTCGTTTACATAGATAAAAGAGAGAAAACATAGTAAAATATAATTATATGAAAAGAAAAACGATTTTAATTTAAAAATTGGAAACAATTAAAAAATCAAAATAAAAAAGAAAGAGGACAAAAAATGATAACAGGCGAGTTAAAAAACAAAGTCGATAAAATATGGGAAACTTTCTGGACGGGAGGAATTACAAATCCACTAGAAGTCATAGAGCAGTTCACATACCTTCTATTCATAAAAGGTCTTGATGAAACAGAAACACTAAACGAGGAAGAAGCCGAAATACTTGGTCTTGATTTTGACAGAGTATTCCCAGAGAACAAGCAGCACCTAAGATGGAGCAAGTTTTCAAATGAGGGAAATCCAGAAAAAATGTACGACATAATGGCGAACGAGGTATTCCCATTCATCAAAAATCTTCATGGTGATGAAGAATCAGCTTATGCAAAATATATGGGAGATGCTATTTTCAAAATACCTACTCCTTTAATGCTTGCGAAAATTGTCGACAGCATAAACAACCTAGAATTAGATAGAGATAAGGACACAAAAGGGGACTTATACGAATACTTACTATCAAAAGTGGCAACTGCAGGAACAAATGGGCAGTTTAGAACGCCAAGACACATAATAGATATGATAGTCAACCTTATGCAGCCAAAAGCAGAGGACATAATAGTCGATCCTGCAATGGGAAGTGCGGGATTTTTGGTGTCAGCACAGCAGTATTTAAGGGACAACAGAGCGGAAATGTTCCTAGATGCAAAACTAAAAAATCACTTCAACAACGACATGTTCTACGGATTTGACATGGATAGAACTATGCTGAGAATAGGTGCGATGAACATGATGTTACATGGGGTGGACAACCCTAACATAGAGTACAAAGACTCGCTATCAGAACAGAATACAGACAAAGAAAAATTCACTCTAGTACTTGCAAATCCACCATTCAAAGGAAGCTTGGACTATGAAGCAGTTAGTGCAGATTTATTAAAAGTCACAAAAACTAAAAAAACAGAACTCCTATTCCTAGCATTATTCTTGAGAGTGCTAAAAATGGGTGGAAGATGTGCGTCAATCGTGCCTGATGGAGTACTTTTCGGAAGCACAAAAGCACACAAAGAGATAAGAAAAGAAATAATCGAAAACCAGAAACTAGAAGCGATAATATCAATGCCGAGTGGAGTATTTAAACCTTATGCTGGGGTTTCGACAGCGATAATGATATTCACTAAAACTAATGCAGGTGGAACTGACAAGGTTTGGTTCTATGATATGAAGGCTGACGGATACTCACTTGACGACAAGAGAACGGAAATAGACGAAAACGACATACCAGACATAGTTGAAAGATTCCACAACCTTGAAAAAGAGGCGGACAGAAAAAGAACTGAGCAGAGTTTCTTTGTAGATGTAGAGGAAATCAGAGAAAATGGATATGACTTGAGTATCAATAAGTACAAGGAAATTGTGTATGAAGAGGTTGAATACGATGCACCGAGCGTGATTTTAGGAAGAGTGAAGGAGCTTGAAGGTGAGATAGCTGCTGGAATTGAAGAATTAGAAAGAATGCTAGGGGTGTAGGAGTATGGAATATATTAAACTGAAAGATATTTGTGAAACGACTCAAGGAACTCAAATACCAAAGTCTAATCAATATGAAACTTTTGGAGATGGACTAATAAGATATTTATACATTGCAGATTTTAAAGATGATAAAGATATAAAATATGTAGAAGATAAATATGACGAAAAAATTGTTTCAGAAGATGATTTAGTAATGGCTAATACAGGATCTCCAGGAGCAGTATTTAAAGGAAAATATGGAGTACTTAGTAATAATTTATTTAAAATTAGCTTTGATAGAACTAAATTAGATAAAGATTTTTTATATTACTATTTAAGCTCTAATAAATTCCAAGAAAATTTACAAATGCGTATGAAAGGTGGAGTTCAAAAGCATTTAGGTCATAAACTTATTGGAGAACAAATAATACCAATTTTAGATATAGAAACTCAAAAGAAAATCGTAGAAGTATTAGATAAAGCACAATCTTTAATTTATAAAAAGAAAGAGCAGATAGATTTATTAGATGAACTAGTAAAATCTAGATTTATTGAAATGTTTGGAGATATACGTACAAATAAAAAAAGATGGGAAGAGGAAGAACTTTCAAATTTATTGATTAATATAGATAGTGGAAAAAGTTTTGTATGTGAAGGGTATGAAAGAAAAGGTGATTATCCAGCTATTTTAAAATTAAGTGCTGTTACATATGGTGTTTACAAGCCTTTAGAAAATAAAGCTTTAATAAATGAAGAGGAATTTATAGATAATATGGAAGTAAAAGAAGGAGATTTATTGTTTACAAGAAAAAATACTCCAGAATTGGTAGGAATGAGTGCTTATGTGTATAAAACAACTCCAAATCTTATGATGCCAGATTTAATTTTTAGATTAAATACTAATGAAAATTGTAATAAAATATATTTATGGAAATTAATTAATAATGAAATGTTTAGAGAGAAAATAAAAATGATTTCTAACGGTTCAGCAAAATCAATGTCTAATATATCAAAACAAAATTTAATGAAATTAAAAATCCCAGTTCCACCAATAGAGCTACAAAATGAATTCGCAGAATTCGTAACTCAAACAGACTCAATCCGTTCAAAAATGGAAGCAAGTCTATCAGAACTAGAAGACAACTTCAACTCACTAATGCAAAAAGCATTCAAACCAGAACTATTCTAAGAGGGGGGTGAAAATTTTGAATAACTTCGACTTTCTACTAAACAACAAAAACTTTTCCGACTTCAGTAATGCATGCATCGAAGCCGAAAAAGCAATGTCGATAAGTCCTGCAAACTGTGCAATCCTATCAAGAAGAGCACTAGAACTAGCAGTAAAATGGCTATATGCAAACGATGATTATTTAAAATTACCATACCAAGACAACCTTAGCTCCCTTATACACAGCAGAAGTTTTTTAGAGCTTGTAGATTTTGAAATGCCGAACCTTCTAAAATACATTGTAAAGCTTGGAAACAACTCAGTTCACACAAATACAATGATTACCAGAGAAGAGGCGATACTTTCTCTTCACAACCTTCATCAGTTTGTAAGCTGGATAGATTATTGTTATTCAGACGAATACACAGCATCGGATTTTGATGAAAAACTTATAGATAAAGAAGAGAACAAGAGAACAAATCCTGAGGTGCTTAAAAAAATCTATGAAGAACAAGCATCAAAGGATAAAAAGCTTGAGCAGATGATCAAAGAAAATGAAGAGCTAAGAAAGCAATTAACAGAAAAAAGGGAACTAAAAAAAGAAGACTACAATTTCAATATAGACAATATTAGCGAATTTGAAACAAGAAAGAGATACATCGACATCGAGCTAAAATCTCTTGGATGGGATTTTAATAGAGATATCAGAGAAGAGCTTGAGGTCAGAGGTATGCCAAATGACACAGGTCTAGGATATGCGGATTATGTTCTATTTGGCGACAACGGAAAACCACTGGCGGTTATCGAAGCAAAGAGGACTTCAAAAGACGCAAAAGTTGGTCAGCAACAGGCAAAACTTTACGCCGATTGCATTGAGAAACAATATGGACAAAGGCCAGTTATATTTTTGAGCAACGGATATGAAAATTATATCTGGGATGATTACAACGGATATTCTGAGAGAAGAATTTACGGATTTTACAAAAAATCAGAGCTACAACTGATGATTGACAGAAGAAAGAACAAAAAGCCTTTAAACAAAATTGTTGTAAAAGATGAGATTTCTAATAGATATTATCAGAAAGAAGCAATCCAAAATATTTGTGAAGCACTTGAAAAAAGACAGAGAAAGATGCTTCTTGTTTGTGCTACGGGTACAGGAAAGACTAGAACCGCTATTTCTTTGGTGGATGTGCTTTCAAATCACAACTGGGTTAAAAATGTTCTGTTTTTAGCGGATAGAAAGGCGCTTGTGAAGCAGGCAAAGAACAATTTTTCTAAGTTGCTTCCTCATATGCCGCTTTGCAATATGCTAGATAGCAAGGATAATCCAGAAGAGGCTAGGATAGTGTTCTCAACTTATCCAACTATGATGAATTCAATAGATGATACTAAGTCTAAGGACGGGAAGTTGCTTTTTACTCCTGGATATTTTGATTTGATTATTGTCGATGAGAGTCATAGATCAATCTACAACAAGTATAAGTATATTTTTGATTATTTTGATGCTTATTTGGTTGGACTTACTGCCACACCTAAGGACGAGATAGACAAGAATACTTATAGTGTTTTTGATTTGGAAAATGGTGTGCCGACTTACGCTTATGAGTATGAAAAGGCGGTTGAGGACGGATACCTTGTAGATTACTCTACTTTAGAGTATAAGACTAGGGTTATGGAAGAGGGAATTTCTTACGATAGCTTGTCAGATGAGGAAAAGGCTCGTTATGAGGAAACTTTTGACGACGATGAAAATGTAGGCGAGTATATTGGAAATTCTGCTATTAATAAATGGCTTTTCAATGCCGATACTATAGACATGGTTATTAAAAATCTTATGGAAAAAGGTCTTAAAATTGAAGGTGGAGATAAGTTAGGTAAGACTATTGTTTTTGCAAATAACGGAAAACACGCAAGGGCAATAGTTGAGAGATTTAATACGATTCTGCCTGAATACGGATGCAATTTTGCAAAAGTTATCGACAATAAGACGAATTATGTGGATAGTTTGATAGACGATTTTTCTGATAAAGACAAGTTTCCACAGATTGCGGTGTCTGTAGATATGCTAGATACTGGGATTGATGTTCCAGAAGTTTTGAATCTTGTGTTCTTTAAAAAAGTTAGAAGTAAGACTAAGTTCTGGCAGATGATTGGTAGGGGAACTAGACTTTGTCCAGACCTTTTAGGTGTTGGTCAGGATAAGGATGGTTTCTTGATTTTGGATTTTTGCAATAATTTTGAGTTCTTTAGAGTTAATCCTAAAGGACACGAAACAGGGGCAGGTAAGAGTTTGACTCAGAGAATTTTTGATATTAAAGTCGATATTATTAGAGAACTTCAAGATTTGACTTATTCTTCAGATGAAGAGTATGCAGAACTTAGAAATACTATGGTCGAAAATATGGTTTCAGATATTAAAAGTCTGAATAGAGATGGATTTATGGTTAAGCAAAATCTGAGAGAGGTAGAAAAATACAGCGAAAAATCTTCTTGGGAAGCACTTGGAACATTGGATGTTAATGAGATTAAGGAACATATTTCACCGATAATTTCTCCTTATGAGGATGATGAGTTTGCAAAGAGATTTGATTTATTGATGTATACGATTCAATTAGCAACTCTTAACGGAAGTAATGCAAGCTCTGGAATTAAGAAAGTTATTAGTACTGCTGAGAAGCTATCAAAGCTTGGAAGTATTCCTCAGGTTATGGAGCAAAAGTATATTATCGAAAAGGTTATGACTGAGGAATTTTGGGATGATGTAGATGTTTTCACTTTGGAAGAAGTGAGAGATGCTCTTAGAGATTTGGTTAGATTCATTGAAAGAGATGTACAAAAGATATACTACACTAATTTTGAAGATGAGATAATAGCCGAGGAAAGCAACGGATCAATCTACAATGTAAATGATTTGAAGAATTATAAGAAGAAGGTTGAGCATTATCTTAAAGAGCATAGAGATGATTTGGCTATTTACAAGCTTAGAAATAATAAGAAGCTGACAGAGAAGGATTTTGAAACTTTGGAAGATGTTTTGTTTAAGCAGCTTGGGACTAAGTCTGATTATGAGAGAGAGTATCGGGATAAGCCTGTAGGAAAGATGATTAGAGAAATTGTCGGGCTGGATATTAATGCAGCTAATGAGATTTTCTCTGAGTTTTTGAATAGTCAGGATTTGAACGCCAATCAAATTCATTTTGTTAAGCTGATTGTTGATTATGTTGTGAAAAATGGTATACTTGATAAGTCTGTGCTTAGGGAAGAGCCATTTAAGAGTGCAGGTGGAATTACTCTGTTTAGAGATAGAGCGGATATTAGAGCGGAAATTCTTAAAAAGATTGATGAGATAAACGAAAACGCAATGTAATAATGGGCTGTTGCAGGTTTGCAACAGCTTATTTATTGCACAAAAAAGAACCAACTGGTAACAAAACCAATTGGTTCCTATCCTAAACAACTATACTCGCAATAATCAAAACTGCTCCAATAATTCCCTTAACTGTAAGAGTCTCACCCAAGAATAAAGCACCCAAAACAGCGACAGTAATAGGGTTTAACGCACAAAGCACACTCGCTCTCTCTGCAGTAGTCCCACTTTGGGCATAAGGTTGAAGTGTAAAGCCAAACACACTACAGATAATTGCCAGATACAACATATAAGTCCACTCAATTCCAGTCGCAGGAAGTGCAGGAGTTTCAAATATAAATGCTGCAATAAGCGAAAGAATTCCCATCGTACCTACCTGATAAATACCAACTCTTATCGGATCTGCCTTATCAGCGACTTTAGAAGTTAAGATAATTGTACCTGCATAAGTCAGAGCTGTCATCATTCCTAGCAAATCACCAAAGTTGAACTCAAATCCCTCAGGTTTGAAGTTGAGTAAAACTATACCTATTCCACACATAAAGAACATCAAAATTGTTTTCTTATCTGGAAATTTTTTAGTCATAATTGCTAAAATAATCGGAACTATTATAATTGCTGTATTTTCCTCAAATGCTATCGAAACTGAGGTAGTGTATTTAAGTCCTGTTAATTCTAAGAACATAACGACGAAAAACGATGCTCCAACCAAAAATCCATAGAATAAATCATTTTTATCGGTCTTTTTTAGTGTTTTAAATCCGATTACTACAAGCACTGCAAATGCAATCATCGACCTAATTCCTAAAAGTGTGAACTGTCCCATATTTTCCAAAAGAAGCTTTAAAAACAGAAACGACGTCGCCCTTGCGATGATAACTGAGCCAAGTAGAACTTCGGAAGATTTTCTATTAAGAGGTTTTGCCATAATTTAATTCCTTTCTAAAAAATAATCTCACAAAATATAGTATAAATGCAGATTTTCATATAGTAAATAATATTTTGTTACGAAATTTGTGATGAAGTTATTTGATTTTTGAATATAAATATAAAAATATTATTGCTTGAAATAAGAGGAATATCGATAAAAAAAGATAATATTAGAAGTAAGGTCAAATTTTTTTAAGGGGGATTTAGTATGGAAAAGAAAGAATTATCATGTATAGACTGTTTTGTCACTAATTGTAATCATCAGGATAAGGAATATCCAGATTTTTGCTTAACAACAAATATGGACGAGGATGTACTAAATGAAGCAATGGAGCTTTACAAAGAGGATGAAAACCGTCGCTCAATGATAGCAGCTGCAGAAGTTGAACACGACCACTACTGTCAATACACAAGAGTTGAGGAAATAATGGCATATGCTAGAAAAATGGGAATGAAAAAGCTTGGAATAGCTACTTGTGTTGGTCTAATCAGCGAGAGTAGAAAACTTGCTTCAATCCTAAGATACAACGGATTTGAAGTGTATGGAGTTGCTTGTAAGGTTGGTACTCAGAAGAAAGTTGACGTTGGCATACCAGAGAGATGCAACGAAATCGGTGAAAATATGTGCAACCCAATTCTTCAGGCTAAGCTTTTAAACGAAGCCGGAACTGAGCTAAATATCGTGATGGGGCTATGTGTAGGTCACGATAGCTTATTCTACAAATACTCTGATGCACTAGTCACAACAGGAGTTACAAAAGACAGAGTGACTGGACACAACCCAGTTGCTGCTATTTACGGAGCAGATTTCTACTTTAAAAAGAGATTTTTCCCACCAAAAGATGAAGAAAAATAGAACTAGGTGAATGAAATGGATAATAAAAAGAAGAAAAAGAGAATTTCTCAGGCGATGCTGTTCATAATTTTCTTTGGGATAGTGAGCTTGTTTTCTGATATGACGCACGAGGGCGCATCGAGTATTAGAGGTGCGTACTTCACGATACTTGGAGCTTCAGCGGGTGCAATAGGTTTTGTGTCTGGACTTGGAGAGCTTATAGGATATTCTATGAGGTATGTCTTTGGTAGGATTGCGGACAAGAGAAAGAACTATTGGTTCATGACGATTTTTGGATATGTTATAGACGTTTTAGCTGTGCCTGCACTAGCTTTGGTTGGCGAAAATGGATGGATTGCCGCTGCTATTTTACTCATCATACAGAGAATGGGGAAGGCAATTAAAAAACCAGCAAAGGACACAATTATGTCTTTTGCAGCATCACAAGAAGGTGTTGGAAAGAGCTTTGGAATACAGGAAATGCTAGATCAAATCGGAGCTTTTTTAGGACCAGTGCTTCTTTATTTGGTGATGCTTTTTAAAACTACAGGGACAACATTTGAGATATATTCGACTTGTTTTGCGGTGCTTGCAATACCTGGTGCTATTACGATAATCATGCTTTTAATCACTAGAAAGAAATTTCCTAATCCAGAGAATTTTGAACCAGAAGCTAAAGAATTTGTGCCATTTGAGATGAAGAAATCATTTAAGTATTACATAATGGGGATAAGTTTATTCGCTTTTGGGTTTATTGACTATTCACTTGTGATTATGCATATTTCAAGGAATTTTACGTCTATTGCTGGAGGACTTGCAGAGACTTCCTCAATTATCAACAGCGGAACAATTCCACTTCTTTACGCAGGTGCGATGCTTGTTGATGCAGTTGCCGCACTTGTTTTTGGATATATGTACGACAAAAAAGGTGTAAGAGCGCTTGTATTGTCTACAATTATATCCGCTCCGTTTTCTGCGTTTGTATTTTTAGGAAAATCTGTGCCTATGGTACTTGTTGGAGTAGTTCTTTGGGGAGTTGGAATGGGAGCACAGGAGTCTATTTTAAAGGCTGCTGTTACTACAATGGTACCAAAGAGCAGTAGAGCTACTGGATATGGGATTTTTGAGTGTTCTTTTGGTATATTCTGGTTCTTGGGAAGCTGGCTTCTTGGAGTGCTTTACGATGTGAATGTGATTGCGATGGTAGTTGTGTCTGTGGTGGCTCAGCTTGCAGCAATTCCTTTATATTTAAAATCCGCAAAATTAAGATAGATTGGTGATTATTTTGCTGAAAATACGACTTTCTTGAAAAAATAATCTATGAAGTATATACTCTTAATTAAGAGTAAAAAATGATTTTGATTGAAGATTAAAGAAAAATAAAACCTTTTTAGGAGGATTTTATGTTGATTGATAAGATAATTGAGAGAATTGAAAATGAAAAAAACTACATAGAAAATATACCAGAAAACACAGGAAAAGAAACTCCAATCGTGCAAGAAATGTCTAAGCAAGCAAAGATAATGAAGAGCTTTTTAAACTGCGACTGCAAATATTATCCAGTAAATTCTGAGGATAACGATATCATAAGTGGATATCTTGAGTCACTTCAAAGGTCAAAAGAGGGGGATTTTATCCCTATTATTGTGGATATAAGCAATAATTTACTAAATGCTGTTATTATGAATGCAGTTATAGACAGCGATGACGACTCTGAGAGCATAATGGACTTGGGGATTAGAGAGGATACAAATGTTGAAGATTTTTTCAAAAATGGAACTATCGACTTTGAAACAAGTGAGGTCATAGAGAGATATAGAAAAAATATGATTTCGAAGGATTTTTCTAATGGTAAAGAGCTGCTAGATGAGATGATTGATAATAATAGAGAGTATTTTGGTGGTTATGAGCTAGAAAGGGACGAGCTTGAGGTGGAAGATGATCCGACTGCAGATATGGACGACCTTGATTTTGAAGAACAAATAGAAAAGCAAGGGGAAATCTTAATTGCAGAAATCCCTGTAAAAAATCCTTGGGAAATATTTGCATATATACCTTTTGGTGGATGGAATGATTGCCCAGGAAATGAAGATATTATGGCTATATCAAAATATTGGTTTGAAAAATATGGAGCAATTCCTTTTGCAATAAGTCACAACACTCTTGAGTATATAGTGGAAAAACCTGTCGATGATGAGGATAAAATAAGATTTACAGAAGAATTTTACGCATTCTGTCCAGACAGTGTAGACAAGTATATGGAGAGTTTTAACATAGACAAATTAGCTAAAAAAATATACAAAAATAAGCTATGGAGTTTCCAATGGAACTAAATAAAATTTGCTAAAATTATTGATAATATGTAGCATATGAGATATAGACAAAACTCTCTCGACAATCTGCAGATGCGGGTTTTAATTACAACAGAACTATTTACTAACACGCACGTCGAAGCCTGGAGAGAAGTTTGTCTATATCTCATATGCTTCTCATAGTATCAAAATATTAGCAAATTTTTATTTATTTTACATAATGTATTCTATTTTCTTCAAATCTATCTTGTTGTTCTTTTATTTTTTCTGGGTATCCGCAAGCTACAAGAGCAAATGCACTTAGGTTTTCAGGCATGTCTAATACTTTAGCCACGTCGTCCATTCTTTCTTTGATTGGAGCTATACCAATCCACACTGCTCCAAGTCCTAGTTGGTCTATTTCAAGAAGCATGTTTTCTGTGCAAGCAGAGCAGTCTATTTCTCTGTAGTCTGCACGAAGAGAGTCGTTTCTGTAGCATACTACAAATGTAACCGCTGATTTTGCTACACTTCCTGCATACTGGCTACATTTTGATAGTTTTTCTAATACATCTTTATTTTCTACAACGTAGAATTCCCATGGTTGCTGGTTCATTGCAGATGGTGCTGCCATACCAGCTCTTAATATTTTTTCTATTTTTTCCTGTTCTACAGGCTGATTAGTGTACTTTCTTACACTAGTTCTGTGGAATATACTATTCATAAAAATCACTCCTTTTTTACAATTCAAGTTAAAAAATTGAATTTATTTAATATTAAAATTCTCTAAAATATAGGCAAATCCTTTAATTTTTTTATGTAAATATTAATTTTGTATAGAGTTATAATTTTGAAATAATAAATAGATTTTTTAAATCTAAAGATTGGTCTGTATTTCTATACAGTATACAAATTTTGTAGTAAAATAAAAAAAGATATGTGTTTTAGGTGAGATAATTAAAATTACAATTAGCAAAGGAGAGAATATGGGAAAAATACTAAAAAAACTAACTGCAATTATGTTGGCTGTACTATTTGTTATACCAGCCACTGGTTATGCAGCCGAAGCAAAGAAGAAGCCGGTTGCAGAGATATACTCTAAAAATTCAATACTAGTAGACCAAAAAACAGGAAGGGTTATAACTTCAAAAGAACCAGATAAACAGGTTCCACTTGCTAGTATTAGTAAGGTTATGACTTTCTATGTTGCTCAGGATGCGATAAAGAATGGAGAAGTTAAAAAAGACGACCTAGTGACAATAGACAAGAAGATGCTAAAAGTTAGCGGATCTACTATGCACCTTAAAGAAGGTGAAAAAGTTAAATTCAATGAGCTTTTAAAAGGGCTTATGATTGTATCTGCAAATGACGGTGCAGTTGCTATTGCATCTCATGTATGTAACGGCGATGTAGATGCATTTGTTGAAAGAATGAATGCAAAAGCTAAAGAATTAGGTATGAAAAATACTTACTTTATAAATCCAAATGGACTACCTATATACGACTGGACTAAAAAAGACGGCGATCCAAAACAGAACCACTCTACAGCTAGAGATATAGCTACTATGACAAAGAACTTACTTGACGATTATGAAGAAGAAACTATTGCTATTACAGATTGCAAGCTTGATCACGACCATTCAAGGGATTGCAATTACTACAATACAAATCCACTTCTTCACTTACATTCAAATGTAGACGGATTAAAAACAGGATATACAGATTTAGCAGGATACTGTCTAGTATTCACAGATAAGATGAATTCAGATGGAAAAAGCGACATAGACAATAGAATGATAGGCGTTGTTATGGGCAACTGGTGTAAAGAGGATAGAGTTCGGTCTGCAAACGCACTTTATAATTTAGGAGAAAACTTTGAAACTAAGCTTATGTGTAAAAAAGGCGAAAATGTTGCAACAGGAAATATAGACAATATATCAGGGTTAGATAATATAGATTTACAGCCTAAGAGAGATTGCTACGGTGTTGTTAAAAACAATGAGGATATAACTGAAAAAGTTAGATATACAAAAGTAGATGCTACACCTAATGAGGAAACTACTGTTGCGTATTTAGATTATATAGATCAGTACGGAGATGTAATACAGTCAGTGCCTCTAGTGAGCAGCGATTTAGAGCATATTTCGCTTGTTTCAAGAGCAAAATTAATGGGTAATAAGATAAAGAGATTATTTAATATCGACAAAACAGACGAGAAAAAGGAGCTACCATATACAGTAGTTGTTTAGTCTGCAGAAAAGTTATATAGGTTAAATTGAGGGTGATATTATGAAATTACTTATTACTAAAAAATTCGACGATGAAAAGATGAAGATGATAGAAGACCTTGGATATGAGATAGTTTTTATGGAGGATAGAAAGCTTCAAAATACTCCAGAGGTGAACAGCGTTGATGTTGCCTATGTTTATTACTATACTTCTAGGCTTGATTATTCTCAGATGAAGAATTTAAAATTCCTGCAGCTTGCTAGTGTAGGATTTGATCATATTCCAAAGGAAGTTTTTGTAGAAAATAATATATACCTTTCAAATAATAACGGAGGATATAGTGTTCCTATTGCAGAATTTGCGGTGATGAATGTGTTAAATATATACAAGAATTCTAAAAAGTTCTTCAAAAATCAGGACGAGTCTTTATGGAAGGTTGATATGTCCCTTTTAGAATTAGTAGGTAAGAGAGCTGGTATTTTAGGTACTGGTGGAATTGGTATGGAAACAGCTAAGAGATTAAAAGCTTTTGGAGTAGAGGTATGGGGCGTTAATACTTCTGGTAGAGATGTTGAGTATTTTGACAAATGCTTCAAAGCAGAGGATATGGATACTGTTTTTAAAGAGTGTGATATTGTAATCACAGTTATGCCTTCAACAAAGGAAACTGAGGGTATGATAAATAGAGATAAGTTTGAGATTATGAAGGACGGATCTATATTTATGAATTTAGGTAGAGGAAATCTTGTCAATTTAGATGATTTAGAAGAGTATGCGCCTAAGTTTAGAGGGATTGCGTTAGATGTTTTCGACAAGGAACCACTATCAAAAGAAAGATCTCTTTGGAATGTAGAAAATCTTATAATCACTCCACACAATTCTTGGGTATCTGATAGAAATGAAGAGAGACTTTTTGAAAATGTTTATAAAAATCTTAAAGCATTTATCGAAACAGGTAAGCCAGAAAAATATGTCGATGTAATGAGGGGATACTAAATTGGCATAAAAATTATTGAAAATTAGTGTGAAAAATTTGATTGGATTAATATTTTTTTGATATTGATTTATGAAAAATATTAAGAAAATATTATTAAAATTTGTAGATTTATAAAAAAAATCTATGTGATTTTTGAAGGATAAAAATAAAAATTGAAATAATAAATTTAAGAAATATTGCACAGCTGAGAAAAAATTTGATTTTTTGGCTGTGCATTTTTTTAAGTAAAAATAAAATTATATTTAAAAAAACTAAAAAAGAAATTGTGGTTAAATATGTTACGTTATACTTAGTATATAAAAGTAGAATTGAGGACTTTTCTGAAAATTCTTTTAAAAGTACAACGATATAGAAAAAAACTATAAAAATAAATTTTTTTAAAAGTAGTATTGAATATATAAAAAATCAATAAAAATAAATAAAAGTGTTAAAAAAATAAATTTAACAAAAAACACTTTTAAAGAAAGAAAAATAAAAATTAAGCTTAAAAATGAAAAAATAAATTGCAAAAATTTCAATTTAGAATTAGAAATTATACAGTAAAACCTTTCAAAATATCATATTATAAAACTATGCTGAGAATAATAATAATTAACAAAGTAAAAAAGAAAAGGTTTTTTATAGTAAAAAAATATGTTAAAATTATATATAGTTTTAATGAATCTTAAAAACAAATTAACTTTATATTGGAGGATATGTGATGAGCAGACTTATACTTACAACACCAAACAGTGCTCAGAAAGTAGTAGACGGTCTTTACAAAGACTTAGAAAGAAGACTAGAAGCTGGACCATCAGCACTATGTCCAGTTGATTTATCTTTATCTTTCTTAACTATGTGTCATGCCCAGTCTTGTGGAAAATGTGTTCCATGTAGAGTTGGACTTGAACAGTTAAAAGCACTATTAACAGACGTTTTAGAGGGAGAAGCAGATTTAGAAACTATAGACTTAATAGAAAAAACAGCTAAAGTTATAGTTAATTCTGCTGATTGTGCAATAGGATACGAAGCAGCTAGAATGGTTTTACAGGGAGTTCAGGGCTTCAGAGACGATTACGTTTCTCATATAGAACATGGAGTATGTTCTCAGTCATTCAAAGATCAGGCAGTTCCTTGTGTTGCTCTATGTCCAGCAGGAGTTGATATTCCAGGATATATAGCACTTGTTAGAGAAGGAAGATATCGGGATGCAATAAGATTAATAAGAAAAGACAACCCATTCCCAACTGCATGTGCTCTTGTTTGTGAACATCCATGTGAAGCAAAATGTAGAAGAAATATGATAGATGACTCTATAAATATAAAAGGTATAAAAAGATTTGCAGCTGATAATGCAGGAATTGTTCCAGCACCAGAATGTGCACCATCAACAGGTAAAAAAGTTGCAATAGTAGGTGGAGGACCAGGAGGTCTTACTGCTGCATACTTCCTATCATTAATGGGACACAAAGCAGTTGTATTTGAAAAAGAACAGAAATTAGGAGGAATGCTTCACTTTGGTATACCAGAATACCGTCTACCAGAAGCAAGACTTCATGAAGATATAGACGCTATATTATCTACAGGAGTAGAAGTTAAATACGGCGTTAATATAGGAAAAGATGTTACATTAAAAGAATTACAGGATGAGTACGATGCAATGTTCATAACAATAGGTGCTCAGCTTGACAAAAAACTTAATATGGAAGGTGAAGACAGCGAAGGAGTTGTATCTGCTGTTGAAATGCTTCACAATATAGGTTTAGGTGAAAAACCAGACTTTACAGGTAAAAAAGTAGCTGTTATCGGTGGAGGTAACGTTGCAATGGATGCTGCTAGATCTTCAGTAAGATTAGGAGCAGATGAAGTTAAGATAGTTTACAGAAGAAGAAAAGACGATATGACAGCTCTTCTTGAAGAAATAGAAGGTGCAGAAGCAGAAGGATGCGAACTTGTAACACTTCAGGCTCCAGCTAGAGTTGAAGCTGATGAAAATGGAAAAGTTGTTGCACTTTGGACTCAGCCTCAGTTAATAGGTAAAGTTGATAGAGGTAGACCAAAACCAGTTAAAGCTAATTTACCAGAAGAAAGAATAGAATGCGATATAGTAATAGTTGCTATAGGACAGAATATAGATTACAAAGATTGTGAAGACTTCGGAATACCAACTAAATGGGGTAATTTAATATCTTTAGACGATACTTCAGTAAAAGGTATGCCAGGAGTATTTACAGGTGGGGACTGTGCTACAGGACCAGCTACAGTTATAAAAGCTATAGCTGCAGGTAAAACAGCTGCTGCTAATATAGACCAGTATCTTGGATTCAACCACAAAATAGAATGTGATGTAGAAATACCACAGCCTAGATTAGAAAATAAACCAGCTTGTGGTAGAGTTAATATAACTGAAAAACCAGCATCAGAAAGAAAAACTAACTTTGAAGAAATTGAATGTGGCATGACTTGTGAAGGTGCTATGCAGGAAGCTTCAAGATGTTTAAGATGTGATAAATTCGGTTACGGAATATTCAGAGGAGGTAGAGTAGAGAGATGGTAAGACTAACAATAGACGGAATAGCAGTAGAAGTACAGGAAGGTACTAAAATACTAGACGCAGCTGCTCAGGCTGGAATAAAAATACCTACTCTTTGCTTCCTAAAAGATATAAATGAAATAGGTGCTTGTAGAGTATGTGTTGTTGAAGTTGAAGGTTGCGACCAGTTAGTTGCAGCATGTAACAATGTTGTAGAAGAAGGTATGGTTATACATACTAACAGTCCAAAAGTAAGAGAAACAAGAAGAGTAAATGTTGAGTTAATATTATCTCAGCATGATTGTAGATGTGCTACATGTGTTAGAAGTGGAAACTGTGAACTACAGACAATTTCTAATGATTTAGGAATAATAGATCTTCCATACAATCAGAAATTCAAGAAAAAACCTTGGAACAAAGATTTCCCACTTATAAGAGATTCTTCAAAATGTATAAAATGTATGAGATGTGTTCAGGTATGTGAAAATGTTCAGAACACTAGAATATGGGAAGTTGGAAATACTGGTTCAAGAACTGATGTAGTGGTTTCTTTAAATAGAAAAATAGAAGAATCTGACTGTGCACTTTGCGGTCAGTGTATAACTCACTGTCCAGTAGGGGCTTTAAGAGAAAGAGACGATGTTGATAGAGTATTTGAAGCTCTAGCAGATCCAGAAAAAATAACAGTAGTTCAGGTTGCTCCAGCAGTTAGAGCAGCTTGGGGAGAATCTTTAGGTCTTGAAAGAGAAGCGGCTACAGTTAAGAGATTAGTTGCAGCTCTTAGAAAAATGGGATTCAACTACATATTTGATACAACATTCAGTGCCGACCTTACTATAATGGAAGAAGGTAGTGAATTTGTTGAAAAACTTAAAAATAAAGAAAACAATAAATTCCCAATGTTTACATCATGCTGTCCAGGTTGGGTAAGATATATGAAATCTCATTACCCAGATATGGTAGAATTATTATCTACTTCAAAATCTCCACAGCAGATGTTTGGTGCAATAGCTAAATCATACTATGCAGAATTATTAGATGTTTCTCCAGATAAGATATACTCAATATCTATAATGCCTTGTATAGCTAAGAAACATGAATGTGATATACCAACAATCAATGATACAGAAGCTGATAAGGATGTAGATGTTGTTATAACTACTAGAGAAGTTGATAGAATGATAAGAGCAGAACATATAGATGTTGCTAATCTTGAAGAAGAAGAATTTGATATGCCACTAGGTGTTGGTACAGGTGCCGGAGTTATATTCGGAGCTACAGGTGGTGTTATGGAAGCAGCATTACGTTCAGCATACTATCTAGTAACTGGGGAAAACCCAGATCCAGATGCATTCAAAGAAGTTAGAGGAATGGATGGATGGAAAGAGTCTCAGATAGAAATAAATGGAACTGTTGTTAGAACTGCAGTTACAAGTGGACTTAAAAATACTGATAAATTAATACAGGCTATAAGAAATGGCGAAGTTGAATACGACTTTGTTGAAGTTATGGCTTGCCCTGGTGGATGTTCAGGTGGTGGAGGTCAGCCTATACATTTAGGTCAGACTTCTAACAGAGTAGATAATCTTTATAAATTAGATAAAGAAGCTAATTTAAGATTCTCTCATGAAAACCCATCAATAGTTAAAGTTTATGAAGATTATTTAGGAGCTCCAATGTCAGAAAAAGCTCATAAACTACTTCATACTGATCATGAATCTTGGGATATGCCTTTATCTCCAAAATTTGATTAATTTTATATAGGAAAAATGAGCTGCTGCAAGAAATTGTAGTGGCTCTTTTTTATTGGGAATATTTATTTTGATTTATGTTTGACTTGTTTAAAGAGGGCTGAGATATTATATTTTACTCCAGGCTTCGACGATTTCTTTGTCTTGTTCTCACTCCGTTCGAAGCCAAAGTCGAAATCGTCTGCAGATTGTCGTTACAATATAATATACTCAGCCCTTTCTAGTAAACAATTTACAAATATAAATCAAAATAAATATTTCTCCAATAAAAAAAGAGCTCACTACAATATTCTTGCATCAGCGTAGCTTTCTATATAAATATTAATCAAATTGAGATTTTGGCATATTGAATGTAGGGATAAAGAAAGAGGGCTCGGATGTAGGAAAGACATCCAAGCCCTCTTTTGTTGGTTATATTTTAAAAGGTTAATTTTGCAATCATATTAATTAATTACTAAGTATGTGACTTTTAAATCACGATTATATATTTATATTTTAAAAAGTTTAAATCTTATAGATTTTTAGTTTTTGATTTTTCTTATAAGCATCATTCCTACTGATCTTAAAGCGGCATCTGTACAGTGGAATACTGGTACTTTAAGCTGAGGAGCACAAGACATTACTGTGTTTGAACAGTCAGTACAGTTACTTATAAGTATAGCTTCTGCACCAGCTCTCTTTAAGTTCATAACTTTCTGAACCTGTCCTGGACAGTGTCCTGGGTTTTCACATTTACGAGAACCGTTTTTCATTTCTATAGCCTGTTTACAGTATTCTACACCAACTATTTCTTTGGCACCCATACTTTCAGCTAACTGTTCTAGTCTTTCTTTGTTTCCACCACAAGCACAAACTAGAAGTCCCATTTTTTCAGGAGCTTTCCAGAATGGATTAGTAACTATTATACCACCTGTAGTTTTAACAACTGGAGATTCTAATGTAGTTCTCTTTCCTGTGAAAGGTCCACCCATTATTATTTCTCCGTATTCTTCTGTAGCTAGTCCACCAGCTCTTTCTATCATTTCACCAACAGTAGTACCTATTGGAACATTTCTAAATGTTTTTATGTTTTCGCCGTTTATTAAACCAGCAACAGTCATATCTTTGTCTATTAGAGGTTTTTTGAACTCTATAGCTTCCTGAATTCTGTATAATGTTTCAAGGTTTATAACTATTGCATCAGCAGCAAGAGGAAGATCAGTTACGTTTAATAAAGTACCTAAAGCTTCTCTTATTAATGCTCTTTCTTCACCCATTGGGTACATGTTTTCAAGGCCATGTATAGTTATGTTATCGCAGTCTATAGCAGCTTCAAGCTTAGCTATTTCTTCTGTGTGTAAGCTCTTTATACCTATTATAGCTCTTTCTGCGTTAACCATATCCATTACAGTTTTAATGCTTTTTATTACGTATTCAGCATTTTCGTTTATATATCTCATATTGTGATCTAGTATTGGTTCACATTCAGCGGCATTTATAAGAAGTACGCCACCTTTTTCAAATGGTTTACCAAGTTTTACGTGAGTAGGGAATCCTGCACCACCAAGTCCAACTATACCAGCTTCTCTAACAAGGTCTATTGGTTCAGTTGAAGTTAATTCAACGAATTTGTCATCCTGTTCTTCATTAGCTTTTATAGTTATTTTTTTATCATCTATAGACTCTACAACTCCGTAGATACTAGCGTGTATATTCTGACCAAGTTTTCCATCTGGACATTTAGCTATAAGCTGTCCTCTTTTTACTTCTTCGCCAACTACAACAACTGGTTCACTAGGTGCTCCAACGCCCTGGCTAAGTAAAAAATCGTAATTTATCTGCATGTGGAATAGCCTCCTTAATATTCTTCAAATAAACCGATATACTGGAAAAACAGACACAATGATAAGTATTTGTATAATGTTAGTTGGGGATTAACACTAAATGAAAATAGTTTAATTTTAATTTACAACATACAAACTAATTAATTAATATAATTTTAATCAACACAAACCACAAAACCTAAAAAATAAATATAAAAAAGCGCGACAGAAAGGGTGATTTTTATTCCCTTTTATTATATAATATTTATAGGCTGAGATGATTTGTTTTCCAGTTATCGGAGTTATCGGCTACGAAAGTTATAAATTGAATTTTGGGAAGTCAAGTTATTTTTCGTATCTGCAAACATGAAACAAATAGTTTCAGCTTTTTTTAATTAACAGCTTGTACTTGTATTAAAATTTTAACTTATCAAATCAAAACTTACAAAAGTAAGTGTCATTTGATGTTGTCTGATTATATTTTTGTTGACACATTCAATTTAAACCATATATGTATAATAGTCAATAAGCTTGATTATTGATATTTACGGATGTATGATTTCAGAACTATCGAAAAAAATTATAACAATTTAAATTTAAATAAAAAAATGCTAAAAACGTTTGTAAAATAGCGAAAGTTATAGAATTGACAAAGGATAAAGTAAGAATTGGTTTTATGATTAAATCAATAGTTATTAAAAGATGTATAGAAAAAAAGAATAATAAAAACGGGTATATCCAAATAATTATATTGTTATTTAGAGATACCCGTTTTTTTATTTTATGTTTATATTCTTTTATTTTATAAATTTTCTTTTATTGCTTTTGAAAGCTGGTCTGGACATGATGTAGGTCTGTTTCCACAAGTGTTTCCTTCTAATAAGTCAGCTACGTGCTGAGCATCCATACCTTCTATTAGTTTAGCTATACCTTTAAGGTTTCCGTTGCATCCAGCTGTGAAAACAACATTGTGTAGTTTGTTGTTGTCGTCTATTTCAAATTCCATCATTTTGCAACATACACCACTTGGTGCAAAAGTAACTTTTTTCATTATATCAATCTCCTTTTAAAGTAAAATATTCAATAAAATAAGGGACTAGGTCCCTTTTTCATTTTAAGATTATAACACATCTAAAGTTGAATGGTAAACATTATATATAAAAAGAAATGTTAAATTAAAGAATAACTATAAAATTAACTTTAAATATCTCTTTTTTCTATTAATAGAGAGATTATCTCTGTGTACATTTCAGATGCATTTTTTTTCCAATTATTACATATGCTGTTTGCCTGCTTTTCAGAAGATACATTTAGGTTTAAATCTATAAGGTTTGACTGCTCCTCAACAACTCTTAGATTTACTATGTATTCGTTTTCGCTCTGTTTAACAAAGCTAGATTTAATCTGAGTATCGGCAAGAAGATTGCCTTTATTTGCATTTATATATTTGTCTACTTTTTCGACAACAGTTTCAGGAATTCTAGAAGAGAAGTAATCGTGCGAGTCCTCTCCATTTAATGTAAGAGTGTAGTATTCCCTACCAGATTCTTTATATGTCGCAATTAGTTTGCTGTCTGTAAGCTCAGAAAGCAGCGATTGAAGAGAAAAGTAGTTCATCATCTCTGTATCCAATACTACCTGAGTTATCTGTGAATTTGTTAAAGGCATTTCCGCTTTTTTTAATATATGTAAAATCAAAAGTTTATGATATACAATTTCTTCTGACGAGTTTTCAAACATTTCATCACTCCCTCTCAATGATTGTATAATAATATATTAAACTAAAATCGTCTAAATTTAAAGAGAATTTACTTATTTTTAAACGCTATCTTACATAAGCTAGTCATCTGTTATGGTATAATGAAAATATAAAATAGATTTGGATGGTGATGCGATGTTTTCTATACCGGAAATGAAAAATGTTGAAGACGTTATGGATATAAATTTTAATACGATAAATGAAAATGAGTCGGTAAAGAATGCAGTGAGTGAGATTATAAAGGCGAATAAAAAGACTTTGGTTGCACTCAATGACGATGGTGATATGAGTGGAATAATTTCTATAACGGATATTCATAATGTAGGCCTTAAAAATGAAGGAATTGAAGACGTAAAAATAAAGGATATAATGAAGAAAAATGTTGTAAGCGTAAAGAAAGGTATGCCTATAGATGAGTGTAGGAATCTTATGATAAAGGAAAATATAGGTATTCTCCCAGTTGTAGACAATTTTGGGAAGATACTTGGTATTTTAAGACAGGAGCATATAAGAGATTACCTTTATATGCAGCTTGAAGAATACGGGATTACGCTTAAATATATAATAGGACATATTAAGGAAGGAATTTGTGCTGTAAATGATGAAGGAGTTGTTATTTTATGGAACAGCTTCATGGAAGAAAGATACGGTATAAAATCAGAAGAGATTGTAGGTAGACCTATAAGCGATTTTCTTGAAGATACTATTTGTGAGAGAGTTCTTAGAAGAAGAATTGGGATAAGTGACGTTTATTCTACATATAAGAAGCAAGATATGTACGGACTTGTACACGCAAATCCAATTTTCTTTGGTGGAGAGTTTGTAGGAGTTGTATGTACGGAGCTAGATGTTACAGAGGCTAGAAATTTATCTTTTGAGCTAGAAAAAACTAATGAAAAGCTTAAATATCTTCAGGATGAGGTAAAGAATTTATCTAATGGTGTTTTTGAAGGTATTTTAGGAAAGAGCGATAAGATAGAAAAGGCTAAGGCTATTGCTAAACAGGTTGCAAAGACTAGCAGTAGTATATTTATTTGGGGAGAGAGTGGTACTGGTAAAGAGGTGTTCTCTAGAGCTATACATGAGCAGAGTGGTAGAAAAGGGGCTTTTGTTCCAGTTAACTGTAGTGCTATCCCAGCTGAATTATTTGAAAGTGAGTTCTTTGGATATGAGTCTGGAGCGTTCACTGGAGCTAATAAAAAAGGTAAGAGTGGTATTTTTGAACTTGCAAAAGATGGGACTGTGTTCTTAGATGAGATTGCAGATCTTCCTTTAAATATGCAGGCTAAGCTTCTGAGGGTTCTTCAGGAGAAGGAAGTCAGAAGGGTTGGGGGAGAAAAAACTATAAAGATAAATCCTAGAATTATCTCTGCAACAAATAAAGATCTTGAAAAGATGGTAAAAGAAGAGAAGTTTAGAGAGGATTTATACTATAGATTAAATGTCGTTGAGATAAAAATTCCTCCATTAAGAGAGAGAAAAGAGGATATTGCTATTCTATTACATCATTTTTTAGATGAGATGTGTAGGGAGAATGGCAAGCCACGTCTTACATTGAGTAAAGAAGCGTATAAGATTTTGGAAAACTATAGATGGAAGGGTAATATAAGGGAATTAAAAAATACTGTAGAAAATATGGTTGTATTATCGGACTCTTCTATAATAGAAAAAGACGATATACCTAATTATATAGTAGAAAGTGCAAAAAATTCTACTGACGATGAAGATTATCCTCTTGATTTAACTTCTGCTATAGAAAAATTAGAAATAAAAAATATTACAAAAGCTTTAGAGATGTCAAATGGCAATAAGGCTAAAGCAGCAAAAATATTAAATATTCCAAGAACTACGCTGTATTATAAATTAGATTTATATGGAATTAAATAGATTTATAAATTAATTTAATTATAGATGCAAATTTAAAAAATAATTTTTTAACTATAAAAAAAAGCTATAAAAGAGATATTTTATAAAAATTGGCTAAAAAACGTCTAAAAATCGACGAAACGTCTAAAAATCGACGGAAGTTATATAATTATCTAACGAATAGCTAAAAATAAACAAAAGGTGTTAGTTTATTTAAAGTTTTAGACTGATAAAACGTTAAACTGTCGAAAATCTGACATAAATAACTGTGAAAACGCTTGTATTTATCACTTTAACTTGGTATAATTAATTTAAAGATATGACTAAATATCGAGCAATTTCAATGTTATTATAGAAAAAAACATTAGTTGTGAACTTTGGCATAGAAATTGCTTATAATTAATAGTGCGACAGATTAATATGGGGGTGATTTAATATGGTACTTAGATTAGAACTAAGACAGCATGTTGGTGCTCCTTGCCGGCCTATAGTAAGTGTTGGGGAACATGTAAAAAAAGGTCAGCTAATAGCAGAACCAACAGGTCTAGGTGCTAACATCCACTCTTCAGTATACGGTACAGTTAAAGAAATAACTGAAACAGCTATACTTATAGAAGCGGATGAAGAACAGCCTGAAGAATTCGTTAAGATAAAAGATACAGAATCTAATCTTGACGCAATAATAGAAGCAGGTGTAGTTGGAGCAGGTGGGGCAGGATTCCCAGCTGGTATAAAATTCAAAGGTGATATAGAAGGTGGTTACGTAATCGTAAACGCAGCTGAATGTGAACCTATACTAGCTCACAACATGGCTTACATAGAAGACCATGCAGAAGAATTAGTAAGAGGACTTAAATATTTATTAGAAATAACTAAAGCTGCTAAAGGTTATATAGCTATAAAACCTCATCACACAAAACAGCTTATAGCTCTAGGAAAAGCAACTAAAAATGAAGATAATATAGAAATAAAATATCTTCCAAATATGTATCCAGCAGGAGATGAAAGAGTTATAGTTAGAGAATTACTAGGAGTTGAACTTGAACCAGGTCAGCTTCCAAGTGTAGCAAAAGCTATAATATCAAATGTTGAAACAGTTAAAAATGTAGTTGCAGCTATAGAAGAAAGAAGACCAGTTATAACCAAAGATTTAACAGTAGCTGGTAGAGTTAAAGATGCAGATGCTCAGACTGGTAGAGTATTCTTAAACGTTCCAATAGGAATGCCTGTAAGTTACTTCATAGACCAGTGTGGTGGAATATTAGAACCATATGGTGAAATAGTTCTTGGTGGACCTTTCACAGGTAAACATGGAGAATTAGATTCACCTGTAACAAAAACATTAGGTGGTATAATCGTATCTATGCCGCTAATGCAGGAAAAAAGAAAATTAGGAATCATCTGCTGTGAATGTGGAGCTCAGGAAGCAAGACTACACGAAATAGCTTCTCTTATGGGTGCAGAAGTAGTTGCAGAAGAAAGATGTAAGAGAATGACAGATGATGGTAGAGGAAGATACAGATGTTCACTTCCTGGTATATGTCCAGGACAGGCAGAAACAGTTCTAAAACTTAAGAGTCACGGTGCTGAAGCGTTACTAATAAGTAACTGCGAAGACTGAACAAACACAGTTATGCAAGTGGCACCTAGGTTAGGATTGCCTGTATATCACAGTACAGATCATTCATTAAGAGCAAGCGGACATAGATTATACAGAAGAAAAAAATAAAACAGATCTTATAATCTAATAAGATAGTAAACAACAGGGGGTTTATTATTATGTCTATAACAATCGAAACAGCAAAAGCTCATGCAAATGATCCAGCAGTTACATGCTGCAGATTTGAAGAAGGAACAGTAGTTGAACCAGCAAATCTTGAAGATCCAGCTATATTCCCAGATTTAGTTGAATCAGGATTACTAGTTCTTCCAGAAAATACATTAACAATAGGACAGATTTTAGGAGCTAAATTAACTAAAACTTGTGATGCTTTAACAGCTCTTACTCCAGAAAATGCTGAAGGATTCTCAGCAGGAGAAGAAGCAGATGATGAAGAAGTTGAAGTTGTAGAAAGCGAAATAGTAGAATCTAATCCAGTTGCTCCAGCAGCAACAACAGTAAGTGTAAGTTCTGGATACTTAAAACTTCACATTGGGGAAGGAAAAGATATAGACTTACAGATTCCATTAGGTGTAGCAGCCGCTATGGAATTATAATAACCAAGTGAATTATTAAAATTCAAATATATACAACATAGTAATCTACCGGTGCTCTAAAATAGAGCACCGGATAATCAAAGTCAAGTTGCTTATAATAATGAGTGCTTGAACTCAGATTAGATAAAAAAATAAATTTTAGGAGGTATTTTGCTATGTCAATAACTGTAGAAACAGCTCAGGCCCACGCTAATGACCCAGCAGTAACATGCTGCAGATTCGAAGCAGGGACAGTGGTAGAACCATCTAATTTAGAAGATCCAGCTATATTCCCAGATTTAGTTGAATCAGGATTATTAGTTTTACCAGAAAACACATTAACAATAGGACAGGTTTTAGGTGCTAAATTAACTAAAACTTGTGATGCTTTAACAGCTCTTACTCCAGAAAATGTTGAAGGATTCTCAGCAGGAGCAGTAGAAGAAGAAGCTGAAGAAGAAGTAGTTGAAGAAGCTCCAGTAGTTGAAGCAGCTCCAGCTCCAGTAGCTCCAGCAGCAGGTGGAGTATTTAAACTTCACATAGGAGAAGGTAAAGATATAAACTTAGAAATACCTTTAGGTGTAATGGGTGGTGCAGCAGCTCCAGTAGCAGCAGCTCCAGTAGCAGAAGCAGCAGTTCCAGCTGTTGAAGAAGCTAAAAAAGAAGAAACAAAATTAATAAGAAGCTTAACTAAAAAACATTTCAAAATAGACAAAGTTGTATTTGGTGAAGAAACTAAAATAGAAGGAACAACTTTAACTATAAGAAATCCTGAAGAATTATGCAAAGAAGCAGTAGAAACTCAGGAATTAGTATATGACATGAAGTTAGATATAATAACTCCAGACAGATACAACGAATATTCAGAAGCTATACTTGACATACAGCCAATAGCTACTAAAGAAGAAGGTAGTGAACTTGGTGAAGGTGTTACAAGAACTATAGATGGTGCTATAATGGTATTATCTGGAACAGATGCTAACGGAGTTCAGATAGGTGAATTCGGTTCTTCTGAAGGTGAAATGTCTACTACAATGATGTGGGGTAGACCAGGTGCAGCTGATAAAGGTGAAATATTTATAAAAGGTCAGGTTACTATAAAAGAAGGTACTAACATGGAAAGACCAGGACCTATAGCAGCTCACAAAGCATTTGACCACATAACTCAGGAAATAAGAGAAGCATTAAAGAAAGCTGATGAATCTCTAGTAGTTGATACTGAAACTATAGATCAGTACAGAAGAGAAGGTAAAAAGAAAATAGTTATAGTTAAAGAAATAATGGGACAGGGTGCTATGCACGATAACTTAATATTACCATCTGAACCAGTTGGTACATTAGGTGCTAGACCAAACGTTGACTTAGGTAACGTTCCAGTTGTTTTATCTCCATTAGAAGTATTAGACGGTGGTATACATGCATTAACTTGTATAGGACCTGCTTCAAAAGAAATGTCTAGACATTACTGGAGAGAACCATTAGTATTAAGAGCTATGGAAGATGAAGAAGTAGACTTAGTAGGTGTTGTATTCGTAGGATCTCCACAGGCTAACTCTGAAAAATTCTATGTATCTAAGAGATTAGGTATGTTAGTTGAAGCTATGGAAGTTGACGGTGCTGTAGTTACTACAGAAGGATTCGGTAACAACCATATAGACTTCGCTTCTCATATAGAACAGATAGGTATGAGAGGAATACCAGTAGTAGGTGTATCTTTCTGTGCAGTACAGGGTGCACTAGTTGTTGGTAACAAATACATGACTCACATGGTAGATAACAACAAATCTAGACAGGGTATAGAAAACGAAATACTTGGAAACAACACATTAGCTCCAGAAGAAGCTATAAGAATAATGTGCATGCTTAAAAATGCTATGGCTGGTGTTGAAGTTAAAGCTCCAGAAAGAAAATGGAACCCTAACGTTAAATTAAACAACATAGAAGCTATAGAAAAAGAATTAGGAATAAAAATAGAATTAGAAGACAACGAAACTGTACTTCCAACATCTAAGAAGAGAAGAGAAATCTACGAAAAAGATGATATAGAAGCAGGAATAGTTGAAGTTAAAGAAATAGAAAAATAAGAATTCTATTATAAACTTCTAAAATGATAATAAATTGAACTAACAAGAAAGAGGTATCTAAATGGAAAAATTAAGATATGTCTCTTCAGAATCATACTTCGAAGGTGTTATAGTTGAAATACACGATGGTGCATTTACTATAGATCTTAAAGGTAGACTTGGACAGTTCAAAATACCTAGCAGAATGCTTATAACTGACTACGAACCAAAGATAGGACAAGAAGTTGGATTTATGCTAAGTTATCCTGAGGTATTAAGTCCAGAACCCAATCCAGAGTATGTAGCCAACATTCTGAGAGAAGAAAAGAAAAAAGCCGAAATACAGGCTAGAACTAGAGAAAATCTTAAAAAGCAACTTCTAAAAGAAATTGAAGAAGAAAGCAAATAAGAAATCTAAAATTGTAAACAACATAAACTTAAAAATATAAAATTAAGTTTTATTTTGAAGGGAGAGATAATACAATGAGTCTTACAACAGTAAAAGGACTTCAGTCTGAAATATTCGTTCCAATAACACCTCCTCCAGTTTGGACTCCTGTAACTAAAGAATTAAAAGATATGGTTATAGCGTTAGCTTCAGCTGCAGGTGTACATATGAAAACTGACAAAAGATTTAACCTAGCTGGTGATACATCTTTCAGAATGGTACCAGATACAGCTACTCCAGCTGATTTAATGGTATCTCATGGTGGATATGACAACTCTGACGTTAACAGAGACGTTAACTGCATGTTCCCAATAGAAAGATTACATGAATTAGCAGCAGAAGGATTCATAAAAGGTGTTGCACCAATGCACTACACATTCATGGGTGGTGGTGGTAACCAGCACGTATTCAAAGAAGAAACTGGTCCAGCTATAGCAGCTAGATTAAAAGAAGAAAATGTTGACGGTGTTGTTATGACAGCTGGTTGAGGTACTTGCCATAGAACTGCCGTGATCGTGCAGAGAGCAATAGAAGAAGCTGGTATACCAACAATAATAATAGCAGCTTTACCTCCAGTAGTTAGACAGAACGGATCTCCAAGAGCAGTTGCTCCAATGGTTCCAATGGGTGCTAATGCTGGTGAACCTCACAACGTTGAAATGCAGACAGGTATATTAAAAGCTACTTTACAGCAGTTAGTAGAAATACCATCAGCTGGTAAAATAGTTCCATTACCATTCGAATACCACGCTGCTATATAATTAGTGAGCTTAAATAGTGGGTTTATCCATTAAATAAAAATACCCCCTTTCCAGAATTCTGGGAAGGGGGTTTAAAAAAAGGTGGTCAATATTATGGAAGAGATAGTAATGAGAAGATTAGCTATTAAATCTTTCCACATAGAAGATGTGGAACTTGGATCTACTGTAGCTTTAAAAGGAAAAAAACTTCTATTAAATAAAAATAGAGTTCAGGAGCTTATAGATGCTGATGATTTAATAACTGATATTAAACTAGAAGTAATTGAACCTAAAGCTAAAAACCCTGGTGCTTATGACAGGGATATTAACACAATAATGGATATTATACCAATATCTACTAAAGTTCTAGGAACTCTTGGTGAAGGTCTTACACACACTTTAACAGGTGTTTATGTAATGCTTACAGGAGTTGATGAAGATGGAAGACAGATGCATGAATTTGGATCATCAGAAGGTAGACTTGCTGAACAGATGATACTAGGTAAATGTGGTACTCCATCAGAAAATGACTACATAATACACATGGATGTTACTATCAAAGGTGGACTTCCATACGATAGACATCTGCCAAATGCCTGCTTCAAAGCATGTGATGATTTTATCCAGGATATAAGAGCTATATTAAAGAGAGAAGATGGACGTCATGCTTCAGAATCTCATGAATTCTTCGATAAAGTTAGACCTGGTGCAAAAAAAGTTGTAATAGTTAAACAGATTGCTGGTCAGGGAGCAATGTATGACAATCAGCTATTCTCTGATGAGCCGAGTGGATTTGAAGGAGGAACATCTATTATAGATATGTGCAATATGCCAATGATACTTTCTCCTAATGAATATAGAGACGGTGCTCTTAGAGCGCTAGTATAAGGAAGGGGTTGGAAAATTATGGGTATAGGTCCTTCAACTAAAGAAACATCTTTACATCATTTCAGAGATCCTATTTTAGAAATATGCTCAGAAGATACTGACATAGATTTATTAGGTGTAGTAGTAGTAGGTACTCCTCAGGATAATAAATATAAAAATCTTGTTGGACAGAGAACAGCTCAGTGGTTAGAAGGTATGAGAGCTGATGGAGTAATACTATCTGCAGATGGATGGGGAAACTCACATGTTGACTATGCAAACACATTTGAAGAAATAGGTAAAAGAGGAATCCCAACAGTAGGGGTAACTTTTAATGGTACAAATGCAAAATTTGTAGTTACAAATGAATATATGGATACAATAGTAGATATAAACAAATCAGAATCTGGAACAGAAACAGAGATAGTAGGCGAAAATAACGTCGATAAAACTGATGCAAGAAAAGCACTTGCATTCCTTAAACTAAAAATGAGAAAACGGGGTAAATAGTTTTTTATATAACTATATTATCGAACTATAAAATGTCAGAATATAAATAATATACAAACTCAAATCTCAATAAAAGAATATATAGATAACATCTATAATAATTAAAAAAAATTATAATAAAATATTGATAAATAGATGACAAAATTATAATTTTATTATATAATAGAGATGTAAGGAAAAAGGTTTCAAATTAATAAAAGAAAAAGAAATTATACAATATATAATTGAAAATGAATAATATTAAGAAACTTAATTTAAAACTTTTTTATTATAACAGATAGTTTATTTTATAATTAACGTGTCTGTAATTAAATTCGCAAATAAGTCTTAACAAAGACTTAAAATATAATTGCCACAGGCAATAAACTAAGGGGGAAATTGTTATGAAATTTAGCAGAACAATTCAGGCTATAGACTCTCATACAGCTGGAGAAGCAACTAGAATAGTTGTAGGTGGAATACCAAATATAAAAGGTAATACAATGCCAGAAAAGAAACAGTACTTAGAAGATCACTTAGATCATATAAGAACAGCTATAATGTTAGAACCAAGAGGACACAATGATATGTTCGGTTCAGTTATGACTCAGCCATGTGATCCAGATGCTGACTTCGGTATAATATTCATGGACGGTGGCGGATACCTTAACATGTGTGGTCACGGTTCAATAGGTGCAATGACAGTTGCAGTTGAAACTGGTGTAGTTCCAATGGAAGAACCTATAACAAAAGTTGTTATGGAAGCTCCTGCAGGAATAATAAAAGGTGATGTTAAAGTAGAAAACGGAAAAGTTCAGTCTGTTTCTATATTCAACGTACCAGCATTCCTATACAAAAAAGATCAGGAAGTTGAATTACCAGGTGTAGGTAAAGTTAAATTCGATATATCATTCGGTGGATCTTTCTTCGCTATAGTACATGCTAGCCAGTTCGGATTAAAAATCGAACCTAAAAATGCAGCTAAATTAACTGATATGGCAATGGAATTAAGAGACATAATAAATAGAGAAATCGAAATACAGCACCCAACTCTAAAACATATAAAAACTGTAGACCTAGTTGAAATATGGGATGAACCAACTAATCCAGCAGCAACTTATAAAAACGTTGTTATATTCGGACAGGGACAGGTTGACAGATCTCCATGTGGAACAGGTACAAGTGCTAAATTAGCTACTTTACATGCTAGAGGAGAATTAAAAGAAGGCGAAAAATTCGTATATGAAAGTATATTAGGAACATTATTCGAAGGTGAAATAGTAGGAACTACTAAAGTTGGAGAATTCGATGCAGTATTACCAAAAATAACTGGTTCTGCTTACATGACAGGATTCAATAACTTCTTAATAGACGAAGATGACCCAGTTAAATATGGTTTCATATTAAAATAATATTGAGTTAAGAGTTCACATTTTATAAATAGTATTGAGTACGGTATATACGTATACCACATAACAAACTTAGTTAAATAGTTTTTATCTAGGAATGGTAATCTTACCATTCCTAGTTAAAACTTTTAAATTTTCAGAAAATAGAAAAAATATTAAAAAAGTGGGAGGTAGAGTAAATGGTCAATTTAGTCAGAATAGTATTAGGCGTTTTAACTGCTATATACGCAGTAATGTTTGGTAAAGATTATGTAGCATCTTCTAAAAATGGATTACTAGAAGCCGAAGAAGAAAAAAGTTGGATTAAACCAGGAATTATAGGACTTATAGCTAACTTCGGTGACACATTAGGAATAGGATCATTCGCACCAATAGTTGCAATGTCTAAATTCTCTAAAATGAAAGTTCACGACAAACAGATACCAGGTATGTTAAACGTATCATGTTGTATACCAGTCGTAACAGAAGCACTTTTAATGACAACTGCTATAGCAGTTGAACCGATAACATTAGTATCAATGCTTGCAGCAGCAGGTGCTGGTTCATATATAGGAGCAGGTATCATATCTAAAATGGATGAAAAGAAAATACAGTTAGTAATGGGTATCGCATTATTAGCTACAGCAATATTAATGTTCTTAGGATTACCTTGGGTTAACTTAATGCCAGGTGGAGGAAATGAAATAGGATTATCTGGTGTTAAATTAGTAATAGGTATAGTAGGTAACTTTATACTAGGAGCACTTATGACAGCTGGTATAGGTCTATATGCACCATGTATGGCACTAGTTTACTTCTTAGGAATGTCTCCAAAAGTTGCATTCCCAATAATGATGGGTTCTTGTGCAGTATTAATGCCAATAGCATCAGCTAAATTCATAAAAGAAGGACAGTTCCCAAGAAAAGCATCTTTAGCTATAACTATAGGTGGGGTTATAGGTGTATTCATAGCATTCTACCTAGTTAAATCTCTTCCAATGGATATACTAAAAGTATTAGTTATAATAGTTATACTTTATACTTCATTCACAATGTTAAAACCAGTATTAAGCAAAAAACAAGCTTAATTAAAAAATATAGAATCTACAAAATAAAAATCAACCGTTATGGAGAATTTCTCCATAACGGTTTTTTATTTGCTTATTTCTAGAATTATAAAAATAAATTGTCATAAACGATTTCCAATATATACAGAAATATGCAATTGTAGTATAATTAATACCGTCGCTTTCTTTGGGATTAACTGTGGAAATATGTTGATATCTTGAGGAAAAGTGGATAACTACAAAGGTATACCGGCAGCTATGTGCGCTGAATATATAGGAGGACAAAATGATAAATTTAATAAGAATTATACTACTATCATTTACCGGAATTCAGGGATTTTTAATGATTAGCGATTATTCTAAAGCCAAAAGAGAAAATCGACTAGAAGATGAAAGTTGTGTAAAAGCCGGAATAGCAGGAATGGTAGGGAACTTTTTTGACACATTGGGGGTAAGTTCCTTTGCTGTCATAATAGCTATGGGAAAAGCTATGAAGATGAAATTTAAGGATAAAGAGCTACCAGCGATGTTAAACGTATCTTGTGCGATACCAAATATAACGGAAGCACTTATATTTTTAACTGCAATAGAAGTAGATCCGACAACACTTGTATCTATGTTGATAGCTGCAGGAATGGGATCTTACATTGGAGCAGGAATTGTAGAAAAACTAGACGAAAAGAAAATACAATTAGCTATGGGAATAGCGCTGTTTATAACAGCGAGTGTGATATTTATGGGGCTTCCATGGGTAAATCTTCTTCCAGTTGGAGGAGAAAGCATAGGACTTTATGGCTCTAAACTGTTTATTGGAGTAACATTAAACTTCATATACGGAGCTTTAATGACTGCAGGAATAGGTCTATATGCACCATGTATGGCAACTACATACATACTTGGTATGTCGCCAAAATGTGCATTTCCAATAATGATGGGATCTTGCGCTGTACTTATGCCAATAGCGAGCACTAGATTTATAAAAGACGGGCACTATCCAAGAAAAACTTCACTATGGATAACAATAGGCGGTGTTGTAGGAGTATTTGCTGCAGCATATGTATTTAACTCAATGCCTATGAATATGGTAAAAGTATTATGTGTATTTGTAATATACTACACATCTTACGGAATGTTAAAGAAAGCATTAAAAAGAGAAAAAAGAGAATTAGCAGAAGTTTAATATAGAGATAAATTTATAAAACTTAAAAAAGATATTTTATATAGAAAAAAGATGTTTCGTATAGAAGCATCTTTTTTTATTGGATGTAGTTTTGAATTGTAATATATTAAATAACATATTACTTAAAAAATATTTTAAAATTGAAATATATGTGAAGTGTAAAAAGATAGTAAAAGTAAATTAAAAATAATTATAAATTAAAATAATAAAGAAATAAAAAGATAAAATTAAAATAGTAAAAAATAGAAAAATTGATTTTTGAGATAGAAACGGAATATATTAGCGATTAAAAAAGTGAAAAATATAAATAAAAATCTTGAAATTTTTTTGAAGTTTAAATAAATTAAAATACTTTAAATATGCTAAAGAAACGATTTTCTTGGTGATGAAACTAGTAGTTTTGATTATAATTAATTTGGATTATATTAAAAGTAAAGAGCTTAATAAATAAATGTAATTATTGTGATTTTAAAATAATTTATTGGCGATAAAAATCTATTGACACTTTAAAAAAAATAGTTAAAATAATAAGTTGTGGAGATAAAAGGATATAAATATAGGATGCTGTATTCCTGTAATGACAGAGGCATTTATATTCACAACTACAATAAAAGTAGATTCGACTACTCTTGTAGTAATGCTTGTATCTGCAGGTCTTGGCTCGTACATAGGGGCTGGAATTATATCAAAAATGGACGATAAAAAAGTTCAGTTAATAATGGGAATAGCATTATTTGTAACATCTGTGTTAATGTTCCTTGGATTACCTTGGGTAAATATGCTACCAGGTGGAGGAAATGAAATAGGATTAACAGGAACAAAACTAATAATAGGTGCGCTTGGAAACTTTATACTTGGTTCGCTTATGACAGCGGGAATTGGATTATATGCGCCATGTATGGCTCTTGTATACTTCCTAGGAATGTCTGCAAAAGTATCCTTCCCAATAATGATGGGATCTTGTGCAGTACTTATGCCAGTAGCTAGTATAAGATTCATAAAAGAAGGGAATTACCCAAGAAAAGCAACTTTAGGAATAACAATTTTTGGTATTTTTGGAGTGCTTATAGCAGCGTTATTAGTAAAAAATCTTCCTATGGACATGATGAAAGTGTTGGTTGTAATAGTAGTACTTTACACTTCTTATAGCATGTTAGCTCCACTTGCTAAAGCTAGAAAAGCTAAATTAGCAAAAGAAAATATAACAAGAGTAGTAAAAGAATAGGTATAAATAATAACTAAAAAAATACCTATAAAAAGTCCTAATAAAATAATAAACTTTAAATTAAAGATGTGTCGTGTACTTTCACTAAATATAGAAAGTATGCGGCACATTTTTATTTTGTTTGGAAAAGTTAGAAAAATATTTTTCAAATTCATTTCATTAAAAAATATATATAATTAAAAAAATCATCTAAAAATAATTTCTAAAAAAATTTTTAAAAGCATCAAAATACTTCAAAAAACGATTTTCTAGACAAAAAACAATAATATAAACTTATGAATAAAATATTGCAAGAATAAAAAGCTTGTTTACTAAATAACTCTAATTTATAGATACATAAATATTACTTATGTTAAAAAAGTGAAGATAAAATGAAATTATTCAGAAAAATTAAAATAATATAAAAAATAATTAAAAATATTACAAATAAATGGTGATTATATTAAGATAATAAATAAAAATTGTCTGGAAAAGAAATAAAATATTGCAAAAGATAAGAAGGCTTGTTATAATAATAACTTGTAAAGGGAAAACAATATCTATAGGTCTAAATAATTGATAACAAAAAAATATCAAACCTGTAGAAAAGTAAAATTTGCTTGAGTAAATTAAATTTATATTAGTAAAAAAAGAGAAAAAAACCGAGAACGAAAAAAAACTAAAAAATTAAAAAAGGAGAATTAAAATGGCAACTCTAATAAGAATAATGTTAATCGGATTTACATCTATGTTCGCTGTAGTTTTTGGTAAAGATTTTAAAAAGACTAAAGACGCAAATCAGCTAGAAAACGAAAGTTTCAAAAAATCAGGAGCAATAGGATTTGTAGCTAACTTTGCAGATACTCTAGGGATAGGTTCTTTCGCAATAGTTGTAGCTATGTCAAAAGCATTAAAATTAAATGTAAAAGACAAACACATACCAGGAATGCTTAACGTATCATGTACAATACCAGCAGTTTTAGAAGCACTTATATTCATAACATCAGTAAAAGTTAATCCAATAACACTTTTATCACTTCTAATAGCAGCTGCAGCAGGTTCTGTAATAGGAGCTAAAATAATATCAAAACTTGACGAATCAATAGTTCAGATAGTTATGGGTGTAGCTTTATTCATAACAGGTGTAGTAATGTTCTGTGGATTACCATGGATAAACTTAATGCCAGGTGGTGGAACTGCATTAGGATTAAACGGAACAAAATTAGTAATAGGTATAGTTGGTAACTTCATACTTGGAGCACTTATGACAGCAGGAATCGGACTATATGCACCATGTATGGCAATGCTTTACCTTTTAGGAATGTCAGAAAGAGCTGCATACCCAATAATGATGGGATCTTGTGCAATGTTACTTCCATTCTCAGGTATGGAATTCATAAAAGAAGGACAGTACCCAAGAAAATCTTCACTAGGAATAACTATAGGTGGTATATTTGGTGTGTTCATAGCAGCATTCATAGTTAAGAGCTTACCAATAAACATACTAAAAGTTTTAGTAATATGTGTAATATTCTACACAGCAACAACAATGTTAAAAGCAGGTTTAACAAAACTAAAAGAAAACAGAGTTGAAAGTATGGACTTAAATGTAGACTAGTATAAAAATTAATATATATTTATTGTGGAAAAGAGGGCTTTTGCGTTAATGCAAAGGTCCTTTTTTGAATTTAAAAAATACTGAAAAATCAAGCAATATCTTTTTATTTTTAAATCAAAAAAAGTATTGAATAGTTGAGGATTTGGGACTATAATCTATCATATGGAAGAAAATTAAATTAGGTTATTACATTTTATGTCCTTTATGATAAGGGATAGCTATTTTTGAGGTCCTTATTATATAAGGGCTATTTATTATTAATATTTTAAAAAAGGGTTAAAGAGGTGAATGTTGTGAAAAAAGTATTATTTCATTTAGCTGATGAAGATGAAAAGCTTAGCGGCAATGGAATTGATTTTCTTTTAAACCATCTTGACTACAGTATAGGTGAAAAAGTACTACTTGTAGGAGATATCGGACGTTTAGGAAAAGAGCTAAGATTAAGTGGTTTAAACGTAACAATACTTGAAGATTCAGATTATGAAGATATGTGCTATTCTCTAGTGCATAATGAAAACTGCGATTTTGTAAAAGGAAAATTAGAATATCTTCCTTTTGAAGACAATTATTTCAATAAGGTTATTGTTCTTGAACAGTTTAACCACACAAGCAATTACGAAAAGGCGTCTTCAGAAATAAGTAGGGTTCTAAAAAATAATGGGGAGCTTATACTTGAAGATCTTAATATGGACAATATAAAAAATAAGATGAAATATTTAAAGAGAAGAATATGTGGTCTTTGTGCAAATCACTGTAATCCAAGTGATATAAAGAGAATATTCTCTAATTTAAGATTTGATGGGGTAATGGAAGATTTCGAAAGCAAGAAATATGTTTATGTAGCTAGAAAGAGAATGTTATAATTCTTATAGCGATAAATATAAAAAGCAACATTAACAGAATGTAAAAAATATAATAGAATGATATAATTAATAGGTCTGGCAGATTATGCCAGACCTATTTTAGAATAGGGAGATGATTTTTTGATAAACTACGAGATAGTATTTGTTGTTCTTCTGTTTATGGTTCTTGTGTCAATTCAGTTTACATTGAACAAAATTTACGTGGAATTGAAGGATATAAAGAGAATGATGAAGAACAAGGAATTAGAAGAAATAACAGAAAAGGAAAAAAAGTTTGACTCATTTAGATTTTAAAAGAATAGATATGAAGATGTTTGAATGTACGACTCACAATTTTAGAAAGGATAGGTAATTGTTATGAAGATTGAGCTAGGTTATATAAAAAACGATATACAAAATATAGCAGATGCAATAGAAACTGTATTAAAAATAGATGTAACAATAGTAGACGAAAATCTTATCAGAATTGCGGGTACTGGGAAATATATAAGCAAGATTGGCGAGAAAATAGACGGATATGCGTTTAAGAAGTCGCTACAGGACAGCGAGGTTATAGTTATAGATAATCCAAAAGTTAGCCCTATTTGCAAGGAGTGTTGTAGAGCGGGAAATTGTAATGAATTCGGGGAAATATGTTGTCCTATAGTGTGCGATGGAAAATCTTATGGTGTGATAGGGCTTATAGCGTTCTCTGAGGAGCAGAGAAAGATAATTGAAACTAACAGCAATGGAATGGTAAATTTCCTCACTAGAATGGCAGATTTATTGTCTGGGAAATTAAAAGCAGCTATAAAATCTTACGAACTCGATATTGAAAAGAAGAAGCTTGAGACTTTGGTAGACGGTATGGACAAGGCTGTTGTGTCTATAGATGTCGACGGCAGAATTGATAAATACAATCTGAAGTTTAAGAAGATGTTCAATATCAAGGACGATATTACAGGGAAAATTATTTTTGATATTTTTAAATTTATCAAAATTCCAGATAAATATAGAAAAGGTCACTCTTTTAGTGCGAGCTTTAACTACAAGGGTGGAGGAAAGTCTATCAAAGGTATTTATAATATGAGTAGGATTGAGCTTAATGGCGAGATTAAGGGGTATGTTATAGACTTTACCGATAAAAAAGAAGCTATTAAAAACTACAACAAGATGAATAAAGATAGAAGTATAATGATCGATAATATAATAGGTGAAAGTGAAGCTATTAAAAAGGTCAAGAAAGAGACGATTATGGCAGCTCAGTCTGTGTCTACTGTGCTTATAACTGGTGAGAGTGGGACAGGTAAGGAGCTGTTTGCCAGGGCGATACACAACCATAGTAAGAGAGCTGAACATCCATTTATCGCAGTAAACTGTGCAGCTATTCCAGATAATTTGCTAGAAAGTGAGCTATTTGGATACGAAGAAGGTGCGTTTACTGGTGCTAGAAAAGGTGGAAAGCTTGGTATGTTTGAAATTGCCCACAAGGGAAGCTTGTTTTTAGATGAGATTGGAGATATGAGCTTGCATCTTCAGTCAAAGCTTCTTAGAGTGCTTCAGGAGAAAGAAGTGAATAAAATTGGTGCGAAGTCTAATATCGAGATAGATGTTAGGATAATTGCAGCTACTAATAAGGAGCTTGAGAGTATGGTTAAAGAAGGGACTTTTAGGGAAGATTTATACTATAGGTTGAATGTTATCCCTATAAAGCTACCTAGTCTTTCTCAGAGAAAGGGAGATATACCGCTTTTGATAGATTATATGATTAGAGAGTATTCTGTGAAGCTTGAGAAAAATGTCGAGGGAATTGACGAGGTTGCGTTGGATAGGATGCAAAAATACGGGTGGCCAGGAAATGTTAGAGAGCTTCAAAATAGTATTGAGTATAGTGTAAATATGGCTCAGGGGAGCGAGATTACAGTCGATGTTCTTCCAAAGTCTATTCTGGAGTATGAGGAGAAGTTTGAGGAAGATGAGATTTCTGCTATAGAGACGTTGGAGGATCTTGAAAAGAGAGAAATACAGAAGGCGTTGAAAAGATATGGAGTATATAAAAAAGACAAAGAATTGGCGGCAAAAGCATTAGGAATATCGAGGGCAACATTATATCGTAAAATTGAAAAATATAATATCAAGTAAGAGATGATTCGTATAATAAGCTACTCTCCAGATTCAGTCATCACAGGGGTATCTCATCAGAGATGAAATACCGCAGTGATGACTTCGTATTGTCGAGTGAGCTTATTATACGTCATCATCTCTATACTGTGATATTATACTTTTTCAATTTTAGATAATAATCTTGCTTACGTGAGAGCAGAAAAAGAGGAAAGTTTTCGAATTTATTGAGAGAGCTAATTATAATGAACCCTTTTTCTACGGTAATTCTATAAGTTTTCAATTTTTGATATAAAGAATTTGCCTCTGGGAATGAGATGAGGTTGGATAAGTTTGTTTTTAGGTTAGTAGGAGAGTGTTTTGTAGGAGTGTGTGTATAGTTATTATAGTTGTGTGTATTCTCATTTTGAGATTATTTCTCAAAATGAGATTTTTTTATGCCTAAAATGAGAAAAAAATATTTTTTGAAAAGTTGATAATAGATATTTTTGAGATGATAATATAAAAAAATAATAGGCTTAAAGCTAGTTATATAGCCAAATATAAGGTTTTATGAAAATAATTTTAGAAGTTTGGCACGAGATATGCTTATTATATATGGCGTGGAAAGGGTTATCAGATAATCCCAATGTATGAACAGAAATTTATTTAGAACTATTTAGAAATTTGCTATTGAAATACGAGAGATATTAGATTATATGGAGGGTGTAAGATGAGAGATATAAGAAATGAATTAGTTGAAATGTTAAGAAATGAAGTTAAGCCAGCAGTTGGTTGTACAGAACCAGTTGCTTTAGCATTAGCTTGTGCAAAAGCTAAGGAACTTTTAGGTGAAGAAGTTGTAGATAACAAGATGTTAGTAAGTAATAACATATTCAAAAACGGAATGGGTGTTGGTATACCAGGAAGTAAGATATTAGGACTAAAAGTTGCTGCTTGCATGGGTATAGTTGGTGGAAAATCTGCAGACGGATTAAGCGTTCTTGAAGGTTTAACTGAAGAAGAAGTTAGAGAATCAGAAAAATACTTAGAAGAACATACTATATCAGTAGAGCCAACAGATTCAGCTGATAAGATATACTTAGAAGTTATGTTAAAAGGTGCTAATCATGAAGTATTAGTTAAGATAAGAGGAAGACACGATAACTTTACATATCTTGCAAAAGATGGAGAAGTTATATTAGATAATGAACCAAAAGAAGTAAGTGCAACAGAAAATACAAAAGAAGAAAGAAAAGAAACTTTAATGGACAATGCTACAGTTGCTGAAATAGTTGATAATGTAGAAAAAATGGACTTTGAAGATATAAAATTCCTTCTTGATGGTATAACAATGAACAGAGCTATGGCAGAAGTTGGTTTAAGAGAAAAAACTGGTGTTGGTACAGGTTTCGGAATTAAGGAAGCTATAAAAGCTGGAGAATTAGGAGATGACCTTGTAAACTACGCAATGATGTTAACTTCAGCAGCTTCAGATGCGAGAATGTCAGGTGTTAAGATGCCAGTTATGAGTTCAAACGGAAGTGGTAACCACGGTTTAACAGCAATACTTCCAATAGCTGCATACAACGAAAGAAATCCTCAGAGCGATGAAAGAGTTGCTAGAGCTTTAGCAATATCTCATTTAATAACTGCATACATCAAAAACTTCACAGGTAGATTATCTCCAATGTGTGGATGTGGTGTTGCAGCTGCAATAGGATGTACAGCAGGTCTTTCTTGGTTAATGGACGCTGAACAGTCTCAGATAGAAGGAGCTATGGAAAATATGATAGCTAACTTAAGTGGTATGATATGTGACGGTGCAAAACCAGGATGTGCTTGTAAATTAGCTACTGCATCTTCTGCAGCAGTTCAGAACGCTATACTTGCTAAGAGAGGATGTATAGTTCCAGGACTTAATGGTATAGTTGGTAGATCTGTTGATGAAAGTGTTAGAGCATTAGGATGCGTTGGAGATGAAGGAATGTCTGTAACTGACAACGTAATACTTGATGTTATGAATGAAATGAATAAATAAGCCTTTAAATAATCTTAAAATATAATTTTTCAAAAATGCCGTATCGATTTTCGATGCGGTATTTTTATTTGGTGAGGTGTGCGATAGAAACAACCTTCTCTCCAGACTCAGTCATCACAGGGGTATCTCATCAGAGATGAAATACTGCAGTGCTGCCTTCGTATTGTCGAGTGAGGTTGTTTTCTATCGCACACTTTTGGTAAAAATAGCAATCGAAAATCGATACTGGATGCTTTTGGAATTATATTTGTAAGAATTATTTAGAGGATTATTTTGCGTGGTGAGGTGTATGACAAAAAAGTAAAAAACCACCAGACTATTGGACGTAGTGGTGGTTTTACTATTGCTTTAAAACTTAGTTTAAAAAAAGAAAAATAACCAAGTTATCTTTTAAAAGTTATTCTTATCTCTTTTTATATTATACCACATTAAAAAAATAGAGATACCTTTTGAAAGATTTTTAACTTTAAAATATTATTAACTAGAGAATATTTGTGAAATTAAGGAAAAAAATTAAATAAGTAGATTTATCTAAGTTATTATAGATAGCATTTTTCTATTAAACTATTGAAAATACTCAATAATTCGTATAAAATAATCTGTATAATAAAAAAATCGGAGGCCAGAAAATGGACATAACTAAAAAGAAATGGGAAACAATGTACACAGAAGAGGACATTGCAAAAAGAGTAAAAGAACTTGGAGCACAGATAACAGAAGACTATAAAGATAAAAAATTAATGGTAGTTGCACTACTTAGAGGAAGCTTTATATTCTGCGCAGACTTAGTTAGATGCATAGATTTACCACTTAGAGTAAACTTTATGACAACATCTAGCTACGGAAACTCAGAAGAAACTAGCGGAACAGTTAAAGTATCTTCAGATGTAACTGTAGATTTAGAAGGATACGATGTGCTTGTAGTTGATGATATAACTGACAGTGCAGTGACTATGGATTTTGTGCTTAAACATTTAAAAGCTAAAAATCCTGCGAGCATAAAAAGCTGCGTTTTACTAGACAAACCTTCAAGAAGAAAAGTTGACCTAGTGCCAGACTACTGTGGATATGAAGTAGAGGACAAATTCGTTGTTGGATACGGATTTGACTGTGGAGACTACTTCAGAAACGTACCATACATATTCAATGTAACAGACGAAGATAGATAATAAATAAAAGCCCCTGTCATAATGACAGGGGCTATATATTTGTTTGGGTTGAAAAAACTAAATTGTCATAAATAAGTTTTATTAACTTTCTTTACGAATAGATTGAACAGCATAAACTAAAATTCTCATATTTGCATGTTCGTCAATTTTAAGGAGTATTTCATCGTCATTTCTTTCTAAAACAACGCCGATAATACCTCCAATTGTTATTATTTCATCGCCGACTTTTATAGAGTCATGCATCATACGCATTTTCTTATTTTTCTTTTTGCCTGGAACTACTATAAATAGATACATTAAAACAAATATACCTAATGCATATACCAGAACAATAGTAGTTGGATTATTCATCTAATTCCTCCAAACTTATTTTATAAAAACTCTTCTGCAAGAGCTACAAATATTTCACTACCTTTATAAAGAACATCTTCATCGATGTCAAATTTAGGGTTATGATGTGGAATGTCTGTATGTTTTTCTGGATTTGCAGAACTTAAGAACATGAATGCACCAGGAACTTTTTCTAAGTAGTAAGCGAAATCTTCACCACCCATATTTGGTGCAGGCATGCTAGTTATAACTTCATCTTCTCCGAAAATTCTTTTTGCTGTATTAGCAGCAAATTCAGCCATATCAGAATTATTTATTACTGGAGGTGCACCCCAATCAATTTCAACATCGCAACTTCCGCGGAATGTATTGGCTACACTTGTAGAAATTTCTTCTATACGTTTAGCAATATACTGACGCACATTCGGATCAAGAGTACGTACAGTACCTTCTATAACAACTTCATTTGGAATAGCATTGTATGAGCAACCACCAGCTATTTTTCCTAAAGTTAATACACCAGCCTGTAAAGCTGAAATTTCACGAGCAATTACTGTCTGTAGAGATATAACAATATTTGAAGCTATAGTAATAGGGTCGATACCTTTTTCTGGAGTAGAACCATGGCAACCAACACCTTTAATATTAAGTACAAATCTGTCAACAGATGCCATACAACATCCAGGAACGACGATTAATTTACCTGAAGGAATCTTAGGATCTAGTATAGAACCTATATGAGTTCCGAAGACAGCATCAACACCGTCAACTGCACCTTCAGCAATAGAAATAGGAGCACCTTTGATTTGTTCTTCAGATGTCTGGAATACAAATCTTACATTTCCGTTTAATTCTTCACGATTTTCCTGAAGAACACGAAGAGCACCTAATAGCATAGCAGTATGTGCATCATGTCCACATGCATGCATACAACCTTCATTTTTAGAACAGTATGGAAGTCCTGTGTTTTCCTGAATTGGAAGTGCGTCTATATCAGCACGTAAAAGGATTGTTTTTCCAGATTTACCGCCTTTTATTTCACCTATGATACCACTATCACCATGATTTTTCTTATAAGAAATACCAAGTGAATCTAATTCTTTTGCAATGTATGCCTGTGTATCTGGAAGATTCTTTCCTATCTCAGGAATCTGATGAAGATCACGGCGTAAAGAAACTATATAATCTTGAATATTTTTACATTTTTCCCACATAATAACAAATCCTCCTAATATATGTTGTTTTTATATAAAATAAAATTATTTTTTTAAATTATGCATTTGCTTTTTTATTCTTTGAACTATAAAGTATACGAGAGAATAATAAAGTACCAAATACAGCAAATAGAATAAGAACCCAAGCAGGTGGATTTAAAACTAATTTAATAGCTACAGATCCTATAAGTGCAAAAGCAGCTGCCTGAGGATACTTAATAGTAAAGTTACCAAAAGTAGCACCGAATATTGCGGCACTAGCATATTTAGTCAATGCATTGACAACTAGTTCTGGTAAAAGAGCAACGACTGCTGTACCAACTAATGCTGCTAAAATAGTGAAGAATAAATTTGTAAATATAGAACCACAAATAGCTAATGTAGAAACAATTTCAGCTTTTAAAGTTCCTGGTTCACTTTCAGTTGCATCTAAAGCTAATGCAGCAACTGGTAAACGCATATTACCTATATTTCCTGATAAAAATCCTAAATATGTACCTGTCATACCTAACGCAGCATAATAAGAAACAGGCTCTACTATATATAATGCACCAAATGAAACGGCAACTAATCCCCAACCAGTAAGAACTGTACCTACATCTGGCCAACAATTATATTTACTACAAAGCCAAATAACTGGTAAAAAAGATGCAGCAGCGGCTAAAAGATTCGTAGGAGCACCTAAACGAATACTATTTTTTTTCCATTGATTCATGTAATCCATATTTAAACCTCCTTAAATGAAAAAGACATCATAAAGTAATGAACAACAAATACCTATAACCATAGCTATACCAAGACTGTACTCCATAAGTTTTGGAAACTTAGGAACGACAAACTTGATGAGAAGTACCATACTTATGGCTCCAGTAACGGATGCTATAGCATTTCCGACACCTTTTACAATTTCATTTACATTAAGATAAGCAAATACACCAAGTGAACAAGCTCCAGATAATACTGCTAACCAAGCAGCATCTCCGCCACTCATTTTATCACGTAATTTTTCTAATCCAGGTGTAAATACTCCAGAAACAACAAGCCAACCACAACCATTTAAAGCCATAACAAACCAACATACAGCCATAACAGTAAGTGTGAATCCTTCCCCACCTAATTCAACACCGGCAGCCTGTGCACCTAAATTCGCAGCTGTAAGTTCTGTTGCAGCCGCACCTATTATGGAAAGTCTACTCCATGCCATAGGTCCACCGATAGAAGGCATTAAACCAACCATTACTATAAATACACCCATAGCAGGTCCTATAGCAGAAATCAGACCTATACGAAAAGCTTTACTAGTTACTTCGCTAGGTAATTCGATTTCTTTAGCAGTTTTCTTTGCCATACGCATGAAAAGAGCTGCTTGAATCAATGAAATTGACACTACTATAGAACATAGTACCCATACAGTAGGCGAATTAGCAATTTTTAAAATTTTCTCCATAATACACACTCCATTCTAAAACAATATTTTAAGTAAAAAGAAACGTTTGCTTAATATAATTAAATATTACCACTTTTCAGAAAACTTGTAAAATATAGAAAAATAAAAATTAAATGAATATAGATAAAAAATAAAGGTTATTCAAATTTATAACTTGAATAACCTTTGTTTTTTACAAAAATTTATAATATATCCTTCATATCATATAATCCATTTTCTTTGTCTAGTATCTTTTTAGCTGCGAATATTGCACCTTCAGCAAATATTGCATTAGATTGTGCATGATGGGCAAGTGTTACAACTTCACTATCACCGCAGAATAGCACATCGTGGTCAGAAACTATATTTCCACCTCTTACAGAACTAACTCCAATATCTCCTGGCTGTCTTTTACAACTTCTGCCAGATCTGCCAAATACACCTTTAACATCAGGAAGAACTTCCTGTATTGCAGAGATAAGCATCTTAGATGTACCACTTGGAGCATCTTCTTTTCTATTGTGATGTTTTTCAACTATTTCTATATCAAAATCAAGAAGCTTAGCAGCCTGTTTAACTAGCTCGATAAGAACATTTACACCAACTGAAGTATTGTGAGAAAGAAGCACAGGAACTTCCTTAGAAACGTCCTCAATAGCTGCATCCTGTTCTGCAGTAAATCCAGTTGTAGCGATAACAACAGGAGTTTTAGTTTTTAGAACGTACTTTAACATAGAGTCAAGATTATCAGGATGAGAGAAGTCTATTATCGCATCAGCTTCAACATCGCAATCATCAAAACTCTTGAATAACTTAACATTTCCGCCGCAAGTACCTGTCTCAAGAGAACGGCTAACACCAGCCACTAACTCACACTCGCTGTCCTTAGCAACACACTCTCTTAAAATCTTACCAACGCCGCCACTATAGCCGCATATAATAACTCTTAACATACTTATTACCCCCAAAATTAAAAATTCAGAAAAATTAATTTCCATGACTTAATTTTAACATTTTAAAGAGAAATATAGTAGGGGTAAAAATTAATATTTATTTTTTAAGATAGATTTTTTCAATAAATAATAGAATAAAACAATAAAAGTTATATTTACAATTAAAACGACTATACTACCTTCGATTTTACAAACTCCACCAGTTAAAAGTTCGTTTCCATGGTATGCAAGTCTAAATATAGAAGGATAGTCATCAGCTAATGAAACCCCACCTAAAATTATTCCACCTACAAAATTCCAAACAAAATGAATGATTATTGGAGAGATAATACTTTGAGTGTATTCTAAGACTAAAGTCATAAAAATGCTCATTGTTATAATATTTAAAATAGGTATAATTCCTGCTTCAATAGCTCCACCATGACAGAATAAGAAGAGAGCAGTAGTCACTATTGTAGAGACGAATATACTATAATTTCTTTTTAATAATTGATAAATATATCCTCTAACCAACAATTCTTGCATAATAACGTTTAAAAAGCATGAAATAGCCCAAATAGATAAATAACTTATTGAATTTTTGCTTAAAAAGGAAATAGTATTTGTAGCATATAGAGTTAAAACAACTACACTAAGCCACAAACTACCTGCCAAAATTCCCAAAATAATACTTTTAAAAGGACGTTGCACAGGAACAATAGTTATATTTTTTCTTTCTATAAAGTAAAAAACAACTGACATTAAAATAACTGATAACAGAGGGATTAACTCTGCATAAAAACGCCATAAAACAGGATTGTTGGATGGAATAGAAACAAAACCAACTAAAACAGCCCAACAGATAAAAAATCCAAAAGACTTAACAAAACTATCTAAAAACTTTTTCATAAAACCAACTCCTCTAAAATATAAATCATAACTATATATTAGAACTGAAAAATAAAAAAATTCTTAAGATAAAATAAAAAATACTAAAAAATAAATAAGACTCAGTGAAAAACCCACCAAACAAAATCACAATCTGTTTCAGAAAGAACCTTATGCAAAGACAGGATAGAATAATAATGGAAATAAAAATAGGATAAGGAATTACCGACGCAGCGACAATGGAGGACGCGTATTTTACTAGCACAAAAGCAAATAACTGCAACACGCGTCCGACCTTGGAGCAAGTGGTAATCCTTATCCTATTTTTCTATTTCCTAGTATTACAACTGTCTTAAATCATCCATAAGTTTTGTTTTTTCAGTAGTTTTTTCATCTTTCATCTTCACTACTTTAGCTGGAGACCCAGCAACAACAGCGCCTGCAGGAACGTCTTTAGTGACAACAGAACCTGCTGCAACAACAGCACCTTCTCCTATTCTCACACCTTCAAGAATAACTGCATTAGCACCTATCATAACATTGTCCTCAACTATAACTGGATCTGCTGAAGGTGGCTCAAGAACACCAGCGACAACAGCACCTGCACCTAGATGAACATTTTTTCCAAGAGTACCTCTAGCGCCGACAACTGCATTCATATCTACCATTGTTCCTTCACCGATAACAGCACCTATATTAACAACAGCACCCATCATAACTACTGCATTCTTTTCAATAGTAACCATATCTCTGATAATTGAGCCTGGTTCTATTCTTGCTGACTCGTGAAGAGTATTTTTTAGAGGAATAGCAGAATTTCTTCTATCGTATTCTACATGAATATCTCTTATACAGTCCTCTCTCTGATTAAGAGCAGCCATTATAGCATCGTAGTCCCCGATAAATATATGAAAAGAATCTGTTCCAAAAACTTTGTATTCATCAGTAGACTCAAAGTTGTATGGATCAGTATTTACATAAACTTTAACAGGAGTCTTTTTCTCAACTTCCTTTATATATCTTGCTATTTCATAAGCATCGTTTAAATTTACCATTAGGCAACACCCCTTTAAAAAAATTTAGTTTAATAACTTTAACTAATAACTTTATTCCCCATTTGAAACATATACTAACATATAATCCCCAAAATATTAAAAACTATTTTAACATATCGTCCATGTTGTAGAATCCAGATTCTTTATCAGCTATAAATTTAGCTGCAGCTAATGCACCATTGGCAAATATCTGTCTTGACTGAGCCTGATGACTTATAGTTACAACTTCACTATCTCCACAGAATAAAGCGTCGTGTTCACCAACTATTGTTCCACCTCTAACAGCACTTATACCTATATCGCCAGGCTGTCTTTTGCAACTTCTACCAGATCTTCCGTTAACAACATTAGACTCTGGAAGAACTTCTTTAACACCATTTGCTATCATTATAGCTGTACCACTTGGAGCATCTACTTTTCTGTTGTGGTGTTTTTCAACTATTTCTATATCAAATCCATTAAGAAGTTTTGCAGCTTCTTTAACTAATTTAACCATTATATTTACACCAAGTGACATATTGTATGAGAAGAATACAGGTATTTCTTCAGCAGCTTTGTGTATTCTTTCTATTTCTTCATCGTTAAAACCAGTAGTTGCTATAACTATTGGAGTTTTAGTTCTTAAAGCGTATCCAAGTACATTGTCTAAGTTTGCGTGGTTAGAGAAGTCTATGATAACATCACCTTTTTCATCGCAATCAGCTAATTTTTCGTATATTGTTATGTCCTGTACACATTTACTTTTATCGTAAGCCTGAACAAAAGCAAGTTCGCAGTTTTCATCTGCTCTTACTGTTTCAGCAACTATTCTTCCCATTTTTCCGTCGTATCCTGTAGATATTACTCTTAACATAATTTCCTCCTAATTAAAAACTTATATCAAGTATAATAATTAAAAACTCGATTTAAGTTTATATTTTATTTCAATTATTTTATATCATAAATTTAAAATTGGATTGCAAAATATCAGATATAAATCCAACCTTCTGCAATCCAATGATTTACAAATTACTAAGCCTGAACTTTAAGTCCTGCATTTACTAATTCTTTTTTAAGAACTTCAAGATTAGCAGGGTCCATATTATCAAGTGGAAGTCTTAAATCTCCAACTTCAAATCCAAGTAAATTCATAGCAGTTTTAACTGGTATAGGATTTACTTCTATGAATAATGCAGCAATTAATGCGTCTAAATCTAACTGTATTTTTCTTGAACCTTCAACATCTCCGTTAAGATATTTTTCAACTAAATCGTGAGTTTCTCTAGGGCATACGTTAGCAAGAACAGATATAACCCCATGTCCTCCTAATGATAATAGAGGAACTATTGAATCGTCGTTTCCAGAGTATATAGCGAAATCTTCTGGAACTAAGCTTGCTATTTCAGCAACCTGTCCTAAATCTCCACTAGCTTCTTTAACAGCAACTATATTAGGAACCTGAGCAAGTTCAGCTATTAAAGCAGGAGATATGTTCATACAAGTTCTTCCAGGAACGTTGTATAAGATTATTGGTATATTAACGCTTTCTGCTATTGTTACGAAATGTTTTTTAAGACCAGATTTGTTAGCTTTGTTGTAGTATGGAGTTATTATTAATAATCCGTCAACACCAAGAGCTTCAGCTTTCTGGCTTAATTCAACAGAATGCATAGTATTGTTTGATCCTGTTCCAGCTATAACTGGTATTCTTCCGTTTACTTTTTTAACTGTAAATTCTAAAACAGAAAGTATTTCCTCATCTGACATTGTAGTAGCTTCACCAGTAGTACCACAAGAAACTATAGCGTCAGTTTTATTTTCTATATGATATTCGATAAGTTCAGCTAATTTATCGAAGTTTACCTTATTATCTTTTGTGAATGGTGTTACAAGAGCAACTGCAGAACCTTTAAATAACATTTGAGATCGACCCCTTTTCTTAAAAAATATAATTTATTTTAAACTAATTCCATTTCTATAGCTTTTTCAGCTATCTGAACTGCATTAGTAGCAGCACCTTTTCTTATGTTGTCAGCTACAACCCATAGGTTAACACCGCTATCAACACTGAAGTCTCTTCTTATTCTACCAACGAATACTTCATCTCTATCAGAGAATTCAGCTGCAGTAGGGTATAAGTTTTCTGCTGGGTTATCAACAACAACAACATTTTCCATAGCAGCTAAAGTAGCTACAAGTTCGTCTAAATCGAAATCTTTTTCGAATTCAAGGTTTATAGACTCACTGTGTCCGTTTTTAACTGGTACTCTTACAGTAGTAGCAGTTATTCTTATAGAATCATCGCAAAGGATTTTTCTAGTTTCGTTGACCATTTTCATTTCTTCTTTAGTGTATCCATTGTCTAAGAATGAATCTATGTGAGGAAGACAGTTGAAAGCTATTGGATGTGGGTAGAATCCTGTTGGATTTCCTTTTGATCCTTCTTCTAAGTCTTCAACACCTTTAACACCAGAACCAGAAACAGCCTGATATGTAGAATATACTATTCTTTTTATAGTGTATTTATCATGTAATGCTTTTAATGGTAACATAGCCTGAATTGTAGAACAGTTAGGGTTAGCTATTATTCCTTTTTTGTGTTCTTTTATTGCTTCTGGATTTACTTCAGGAACAACTAGTGGAACTTCTGGGTCCATTCTCCAGAAACTAGAGTTGTCTACAACTAGAGCGCCATTTGCTGCAGCTATTGGAGCGAATTTTCCACTTGTAGAACCTCCAGCTGAGAATAAAGCGATATCTATGTTTCTTCCAGTAAATGAATCTTCAGTTAATTCTTCAACAGTGTATTCTTTTCCAGCGAAAGTTACTTTTTTACCTGCTGATTTTGAAGAAGAGAAAAGATATAAATCATTTATTGGGAATTCTCTTTCTTCTAAAACTTTTAGGAATGTTCTTCCTACCATACCAGTAGCACCAACTACTGCTAAATTTACTTTTTTCATTAAAAATCACCTCATAAACATTATACATTATTTTTAATATTCTATATACACAAAAGACGCACAAAGGAATACCTTGTACGTCTATAAATTCTTATAGCAAAGTAAACCTTGTAGCTCAACACTAAACAAGTGACAGTGCAGTATATATTTTATACTACCCCAGAAAAAATCTGTGCCCAGATAAATTCTTCGGCCATTTTCCCTTTCGTACGAGATAAGTTTGCCAACTAGCTCGTAATACTGATGAAAACAGCGCCTCTACGCAGGTTATAGATATTAAATTAAACTCTTAAAGCAATAATAATACATTCTAGTAAAAATTGCAATACAAATTTGAATAACAAATGAGAATATTAAGAAAAATTCGATTTGAAAAACTTCTATCCAAAGTCAATTTTTTTATAAGAAAGCGATATTTTTTAGAAAAAATTATGTATAATAAAAGTGGACATAAAATAAAAAAATTATAATAAAAATTATTTTAGAAAATATATATAATGGAGGAAAAAAATGGATACTTTAAAAGAGTTATACAAAATAGGGAACGGGCCATCAAGTTCACACACAATGGGGCCACAGAGAGCAGCAGAAAGATTTAAAAATGAAAATCCAGATGCAGATAGCTTTAGAGCAACACTTTACGGAAGTTTAGCAGCTACAGGTGCTGGTCATTTAACTGACTACATAATAATAAAAACTATAGCTCCTAAAAAAGTTGAGATAGTATGGAGAGAAGATATAATAAAAGACTTCCATCCAAATGGAATGCTACTTGAAGCTCTTGATAGAGACGGAAATACTACTGCACAGTGGGAAGTATTCTCAGTAGGTGGTGGATCTCTTGCTGAAGAAGGAAAGAGAAATACTTCTGCAGTTAAAGAAACATATCCTCTAAGTACTATGGACGAGATAGTAAAATGGTGCAAAGACAACAACAAAACATTAGTTGATTTTGCCTTAGAAAATGAAGATAGTGACATAATGGATCACATAAATACAATAAGAGAAGCTATGAAAAAATCAATAGATGAAGGATTAGCTACTAATGAAGTAATACCAGGAAAATTACACTTAAAGAGAAGAGCTGGAGTATTCTATGAAAACTTCAAAAAATCTAATGACTTCTCTACCTTAGTTTACGCTTATGCATTAGCAGCTTCTGAACAGAATGCTTCTGGTAATATAATAGTAACTGCACCAACTTGTGGTTCTGCGGGTGTTTTACCAGGTATATTCTTCGCTATGAAAGATTATATGAATTTAACTGATGAACAGGTAAACGAAGCTATAATAGTAGCTGGTATAATAGGAAATATAATAAAAACTAATGCGTCTATTTCAGGTGCAGAAGTTGGATGTCAGGGTGAAGTAGGTGCTGCATGTTCAATGGCAGCTGGAGCAGTTGCTTATCTTCAGGGCGGTTCAATAGACCATATAGAATACGCAGCTGAGATAGCTCTTGAACACCACTTAGGTATGACTTGTGACCCAGTTTACGGATATGTTCAGATACCTTGTATAGAAAGAAATGCTATGGCAGCACAGAGAGCTTTTGATGCAGCTAAGTATGCTATGATAACAAACGGAGAACATTCTGTTTCATTAGACCAGGTTGTTGAAACAATGAAAGAAACTGGACTTGACATGATGGATAAATACAAAGAAACAGCTAAAGGAGGATTAGCTAAACACTTCTTCTCTTGCTAATTTTGCTTACGGGAGGGGCTACTGTGATTTTTCGCAGAAGCCTCTTTTTTAATGCTTCAAATAACAAAGAATCTCCTCTCCAGGCAATCAAGTTGCATTGTCGAGTTCGATTTCTTTGTTATTCAAAGCAAAAAGAAGGCGTTCTTAGCAAAAAATCGCAGTAGCCCCTGTAAAGTAAAATTAGAAAAGAGAAGAAGTGTTTTGAAGCTAGGACAGAGGGGATATAGGTTTGGTGGAAGAGGTTGGGGAAAAGTTTGTATGTTAGAGCTTATATTTGGGTAAAAGTAGGTTTTATATTTTAGACGGGGTATGTGTGTTTTGTTTTTTTGAAAAAATTCTGAAATTTTGTTGTTTTTTCTTGTATTTAGTTTTGTTTAATGTATACTATAAATAAATTGTTTTTTAGTTATGTTTTAGGTATACAAAATTTTAAAAAAGTATGTTGAAAAAATAGATTTTGAGATAGAGGGGTGAGATTTTTGAGAGATTTTTCATTTTTAGAGGGTGTTATGAAGCATCATAGAGAGGTTTTGCACGAGGTTGCAGAGCTTGGGAGAGAGGAGTTTAAGACTTCTGAGTATATTAGAAGTTATTTAGATAAATTGGGTGTTGAGTACGATAAGTGGCTTGGTACTGGTACTGCTGGGATTATTCGAGGTAAGGATGCAAAGAGAACTATAGCTTTTAGAGCAGATATTGACGGGCTTATGACTGAGTGTGGTGTGCAGCATCTTTGTGGGCACGATGGACACACAGCAATTCTTTTAGGTCTTGTTGAGTTCGTTAATGCTAATAAAGAGAAGTTAAACGATAATTTTGTGTTTATATTCCAGCCTGCAGAGGAAGGTCCTGGAGGTGCCGAGGCTCTTGTTAATGAAGGGATTTTGAAATATTATGGAGTTGACCAGATTTATGGACTTCATATTTATCCAGAAATCTCCGAGGGAAAAGTTGGTATTAGGGAAGGATATTTCCTTTCTCAGATTGGTGATTTTGAGATAGATATTTACGGAAAGAGCAGCCATGGTGGTTCTGCTCCAGAAGCTGGGATAGATGCAATTACAATTTATGCGTCTTTAGTTAGCAGTATGCAGACTATTGTTTCGAGAAATGTTAGTCCAATAGACAATGCAGTTGTTAGTATTGGGAAGGTTGAAGGTGGTTCAAGAAGAAATATTATCGCTGAACACGTTCATCTTGAGGGGACTATTAGATGCTTTAAACCAGAAGTTTATTCAAAGATTAAGGAGAGATTTTATGAAATTGCGGATGGTTTTTCAAAGGCGTTTAATTGCGAGATTAAGGTAACTATTAGAGATGATTATCATCCTGTAAACAATAATTCTGAGCTTTGTCAGGAGTTTATTGAGGCTGTTGGCGATGACAAGGTTAAGATTTTGGATCCTTTGATGATTGCAGATGATTTTTCATATTATCGGGAAGAAGTACCAGGAATTTTCTTTATGCTAGGTGCAAGAAACGAGGAAAAAGGATTTGTAAATGGACTTCATAATTTGAGATTTAACTTTGATGAAAAGATATGTGTAAATGCTTTAGATGCCTATATTTCAATGCTTGAGTACAAAGGCTCAATGGATAAATAGATTTTAGAAAAGATTGTGTAAAGACGTTTGGTGGTGAGATTATGGAAGAAAAAAATTGCGTATGTAATGGAGAATGTTTAGATAAAGTAATGTATTTAAAGGACAGTGTGTACGATTATAGAAAGAATTTGCACTGTATTGCTGAGGAAGGGCGAGTTGAGTTTAAGACTTATGATTATATAAAATCTGTTTTGGACGGACTTGGTTTAGAGAGTAAGAAATGGCTAGAAACAGGGCTTGCAGGAATTATAAAAGGTAAAGATGCACAAAAGACTGTTGCATTTAGAGCAGATATCGACGGACTTATGTCTAAGGATGGAACTGTTAAGCACCTTTGTGGACATGACGGTCATATGTCTATACTTTTAGGGCTTATCAAGTATGTAAACGATAATAAAGATAAGTTAAAGGATAACTTTGTGTTTATATTCCAGCCTGCAGAGGAAGGACCTGGTGGATCTGAAGATATGGTGAAAGACGGAATTATAGAGTATTACGGAATTGATGAGATATACGGACTTCATGTAAATCCGTTGCTTGATGAAGGCGTAATAGGAATTAAAAAAGGGCCTATGATGGCGGGGACAATAGATTTTGAGATAAATATTGTGTCTAAGAGTGCACATGGTGCAATGCCTCAAAATGGTATCGATGGAATTGTGATTTCTGCTGAGGTAATTAACTCACTTCAGACTATTGTTTCGAGAAATATTAGCCCAATAGACAGCGCAGTTATCACAGTTGGTAAGATAAGAGGTGGCGCAAGAAGAAATATTGTCGCTGAAAATGTGTCTTTAGAGGGAACTGTGAGATATGCAAAAGATGAGGTTTATGCAAATGTGCTTGATAGGATGAAGAAGATTTGCGAATTTACTGCAGCTAAGTATGATTGTAAGATTGAGATGAGTGTTTGCAATGAATGTCGGGCTGTGATAAATGACGATAATTTATATCAAGAGTTTAAAGATGCTTTTAAAGGGGATAATGTTGTGGAACTAGATTTCCGGATGGGTGCAGAGGATTTTGCATTCTTCCAGAGAGCAGTGCCAGGATTTTTCTTCAATGTAGGTACGAGAAATGAGGAAAAAGGGTTCACTGCGGGACTTCACAATGAGCAGTTTGACTTCGATGAAAAGATAATTTTAAATGGGGTTGAAGTGTATAGAAAATTAATGGAATATAAAAATATGTTCCTATAGAAAAGAGGGTATAGCCAAAAGTACTCCAGGCTTCAGCGCCACGCACTTTTATGTAACACATTTAAAGGTTCGTGGCGCTTGCAGTATTGTCGTGTTTTTTGGCTATTACCCTCTTTTTTTATGAAGGAATATGTTTTATATTCCATTAATTTTGTATAAGTGAGTGTGGAGTATGTGGCGCGTATAGTATTTTTTATGATATAATATACTTTATGCTATTATGGTTAGAAATATTGAGTTTGAGGTATATACTATGTATGAGTGTGGATATTTGATGTACAAGTGTTTATATTTCGAATTTTGATATTTTGCCTAATATAGTTTTTAGATGTTTTAGTTTTAGAAAAATATTATGATGTTGGGAGATTTGAGATGGATCAGTATAGAGATTTTGCATTTATATACGACGAGCTTATGGACGATGTCGATTATGATAGATGGGTTGAATATATAGAAGAGATTATCAAGAGTGAGGGTGCTGAGGTGCAGAATATTCTCGAGTTAGCTTGTGGTACAGGGAATTTGACTATACCTCTAACTAAGAAGGGATACGATATAGCTGGGATAGATATTTCTGCGGAAATGCTTGAGGTTGCTATGGAAAAGGCAGAAGAGGAAGGTGTGCAGCTTGTTCTTTTACAGCAGGATATTGCTGAGCTTGATTTTGATGTGCCAAACCTTGATTGCATACTTTGCGCTTGTGACGGATTCAATTATTTAACATATGATGACGATTTAGAGTATGTATTTTCAAAGGCTCACGAGCTTTTAAAAGAGGATGGGATATTTGTATTTGACATTAGCTCATACTATAAATTATCTAAGGTGCTTGGAAATAATACTTTTGCTGAGAAGAGAGAAGATGTCGTGTATATGTGGCAGAACTATTTCGATCCAGAAGAGGATTTAGTCGAAATGGAACTTACATTCTTCGTGAAAAACGAGGACGGTACTTTTGACAGATTTGATGAGGTTCACCAGCAGAGAGCTTACGAAACAGAGGATATATTAGAAAAATTAGCAGATGCAGGATTTAGAGATATCAAGGCTTATGGAGATTTTGCATTTGAAAAACCAAAGAAAGATGCAGAAAGAGTATTCTTTGTTGGTAGAAAATAATTGGTAAATAAAAATTGTAAATAATAAAAAGTAAATGAATTTGGAAAGGAAGAGTTTTGATGAACGATTATGTAATAAGAGCGACTTCTCAGAATGGGGAAGTTAGAGCATTTGTTGCAACGACAAGAAATTTAGTTGAAGAAGCGAGAAAATCTCACGGAACTACAAAGGTTGCAACTGCAGCACTTGGAAGAACTTTAACAGCTACATCAATGATGGGGCTTATGATGAAAAATAAAGGTGACGAGTTGACATCTATAATAAAAGGTGACGGGCCAATAGGAACAATACTTGCAACTTCTGATGCACAGGGGTTTGTTAGAGGATATGTTTCAAACCCAGATGTTGAGGTTGAAAACTATCCAAACGGAAAATTAAATGTAGCAGGTGCAGTAGGTACAGAAGGAACTTTAAAAGTAATAAAAGATTTAGGACTTAGAGAGCCAGTGAATGGATTATGTCCGATAGTTTCTGGGGAAATAGCAGCAGATTTTACATACTATTTCACAGTTTCTGAACAGACTCCATCAGCTGTCTCACTAGGTGTTTACACAACTCACTATGAAGTTGAACATGCTGGAGGATTTATCGTGCAGCTTATGCCAGATGCGACAGAAGCTACAATTTGCCAGCTTGAGGAAAATATAGGAAAGATAAAATCTATCACAGAGATGTACAGAGAAGGATTAACTCCTGAGGATGTGCTTAATTTAGTGCTTGAAGGTTTAGATCCTGTGATTCTTGACAAGGTTGAGGTAGGATTTAGATGTGTTTGCTCTAAGGATAGAGTTAAGAAGGCATTTATCGCAATGGGTAAAAAGGCGCTTGCTGAGATTATAGAGGAAGACCACCAGGCAGAAGTTACTTGCCAGTTCTGTAATAAGAAGTATCATTATGATGAAGATGAGTTAATGGAAATTTTAAAAGAGATGTAGTATAGAGAAAGAGAAGGAAGTATCATTCGCTCCAGGCAATCAAGTTGCATTGTCGTTGATTGATATCTTCCTTCTCTTTTTTTGTGCAGTTTGTGATTTGTTTGAGATTTTTTATTAGATTTTAATAAAGATTGATAAATATTTGGTGTATAAAGGATATAATAAATGTGTTGGCTAATAAGACGTTAATTAATATGAAGTATGTTAGAGAGATAATGGAGTTTTTAAATGAAAATAAAAAATATTTAAAAAATTATGTGTATATGCTATAAATTTTAATATAAATATTACTAATATTATCAAATGGAGTTTATGTTAAGGGTAAGCATAGAGGGAATGCGTTCTTTTAAGAGGGTGTTTTTTCTATGCTTTTATTTATATATCAAAGAATTATAGGTTGAAATTTTGGAGGTGTTGGTATGAATAAGAAGAAATCAAAAGAATTGGCATTTTTATTAGCAGCTTCTTTATTAGTTCCATCTGTGAATGGAATAGTGAGTGCTGCTGAATTGGATAATGTGAAATCTACGGATAAAGTGGTAGCATCTCAGGAAGCTACAAATCCAGATGGAAGTTATACGAGCACTCAAGATCCAATTACTCAAAATGTAGCTAAGATAGGGAATGAAGAATATGCGACTTTAACAGAAGCTATAAATAATGCAAGTGAAGGAGCTACAATAACGTTATTGGGTAATGTAACAGAGGATATTACTGTAAATAAAAATATTACTATAGATGGTCAAAGCAAATATACAATAAGTGGATACACTATTTTAGAAAAAGGTAAATTAGAAAATGTAACTTTAAAAGCAAGAGAAGATAAAGTTAGAATTTTATTAATAGGAAGTGAAAATAAAAATACAATACTAATGAAGTATGTTACCATAGTTTATTCAGTAGACAAAAGAAAATATGAAACTAGTATGCTACCTGGAAATGAATAAGATATAAAAATAGAAAATTGTACATTTACAAATTATCCTAATAATGGTGGGAATGTAGATATGGTTAATGAGTGGTCATATGGTTTATCGCTTTCTAAAGAATGGGATGAGAATGAAAAAGTAATGAAATATAATAAGGGTAGTGTAGAGATAATAAACAATACTTTTGACGGTGCGTTTAGAACTATGTTACCAAGTATAAATGGAAATGTTATTATAAAAGGTAACACATTTAAAAATAGTGTTGCAACTGTGGCTGAAGGACCAGACGGAGGAGCAGGACCACAAGCAACATGCATAACAACAGATGATACAACAAAAAATAATTTTGTTATACAAAATAATATATTTGATAATGCAGGGGCATTTCTTTTCCAAGATACAGCAGATGTAAGAGGTAATACATTTAAGTTTGATAGATTTTCCGTACATTATATACAAAGAAGAAGACATGTAGAGAATAAAGAAATCGATTTAAGAAATAATATATTTGAAATGGGTGAAAATAAATTAAAGATAATGGATTCTGCTTCAACACCGGTTATACTACCTGCAAATGTAAATGCAATAGCATTTTGGACTTGGTCTTCAGCTGAAGGAACAGTAGATCCTAATCAAATAAATCTTTCTAACTATGAATACAAATTTAATGGAGATGGAACTAAAACATATTATCCGAGTTCAGAAAAGGCATTAAAAGAATTTGTAAATCCTAGGGATGTTAATGACACAAGTGTAAGAAACAACGAAAAAGTAGTTGTATCAGATAACATGACAATCGAAGCAGAAACAGCAGTAGATATACCAAAAGATAAAAATATTACTATTGAAGTTCCAAAAGGAAAAACTCTAACATTAAACTCAGCAGGTGCTATTGATGTAACAGGCAGCCTAACTATATTAGGCAATGGAGAAGTAGTAATAGCTAAATCTGGAGAAGTTAGCGTAAACAAAGATGCAACTTTAAATATAACAACTAATGTTGACAACAAAGGAACAATAGATAACAATGGCGCTATAAACAACGGTGGAAGAATCTCAAATTCAGGAAAATTAACAAATAATAGCCAAATAAATAACTCAGGTAAAATCTCAAATTCAGGGGAAATAGTGAGTGAATCAGGGAAAAAAGGAGAAATATCAAATAGTGGTACTATAGCAACTCAAGAAGGTGGAAGTATTAAAGGAAACGACATTAATAAAGTGGATGATGGTACAACTATATTTCCCAATGACTATAAACCAGTAGATATTAAAGAAGCTTATAAATCTTCAAATTCAATTACTATGTCAGTGGCTGATTTTGGTAAATTTAATAAATTAGGCGAGGTAGAATTTACAATAGTAGAAGGTTCAGTTACAGAATCAAGAGGAGGAATTTGGGTAAGAGCTATAGATGGCAAGGTTACATTTGATGGATTAAATCTAAATACAAAATACACAGTATTTGCAAGATATAAAGGATTAGGAAATACAGAAGTAAAGATGGAAGTTAGTACGTTATCACCATCTACAGGTGGTGGTGGAGTAGTAGCCCCAACATATACTCACGAAGAAATAATAGGAACAGACAGATATGACACAGCAGCAAAAATAGCTGACAAACTAGGCTCATACGATAACGTAGTCCTTGTAAACGCAGAATCATCAATGTCTGATGGACTATCAGCTTCTGGACTTGCAGGAAAAGAAAACGGAGCAATCCTACTAACTAAAAAAGACTCTATACCTAAAGTAACAATGGACAGAATCAAAAAAGTAAAAAAAGTTTACATAATCGGTGGAGAAGCAGCAATAAGCCAGAAAGTATCTGATGAGATAACTAAAAACGTTCCAAATGTAAAAGTTGAAAGACTTGGTGGAAAAGACAGAGTTGAAACATCAGAAATAGTTGCTAAAAAACTTGGAAACTATTCAGATGCATTTGTAGTTAATGGATTCAAAGGTGAAGCAGATGCAATGTTCAGCATCATCAGTTGCAGCAAGAGAAGAAGCTCCAATACTATTAACAAACGGAAAAACTTCAACTCATGCTAAAAAATCTGGAGTTAAATACTATGTAATCGGTGGAAACTCTGTAGTTGATAAATCAATAGCTGATAAATATAACGCAGAAGTATTAGCAGGAAAAGACAGATATGCGACAAATAAAGAAGTTATAAATGAATTCTACTCAGGATCAGACAAAGTTTACATAGCAAATGGAGATAAATTAGTTGACGCATTAACAGCATCACCATTAGCTAAAAAAGACGGTATAGTTCTTGTAAATGAAAAATCAGACAAGAGCATATTAAAAGGAAAAGACACAGTTCAAGTCGGTGGAATGGATTTTGAAATAGAATTTGAAAAATAGAAAACTAAAAATTAAATAAAAAATAAATCCCTCATCTAAAAAAGGTAAGGGATTTTTATATATATTATTATTATCTTTTACAAATAATTATGGAACAAGAATAAGTTCACAAGTACATTCCTGGAATTTTTCTTGCATAATTTTATTTACCTTTGATACCGCACTTGATAAACTAGCAACCTCTAAACTAGTAGCTTCAATTCGGAAATAGACCGCAATCCACAAGTGACGTCCTGTTTTTGTAATATCAAAAAATACAGGATTGAAGTTGTATTCATCTAAAATAGGGTTGCAAATTGCTTTCACTTCATCCATATAAACCTTGTTTGGCGAGAATAAAAATACGTCTTTAACAGCTCTCCACAACACTTTTATACTTTCTGGCAGCATGAATACCATAACTACTACGGCTACAATTTGGTCAAAGTATGGAGATATGAAGCCAAATGGTGTTTTTTTCAGATATAAAGACACTAAAAAAGCAAGCGCCATACCCATACTGTACACTATATCTAGCTTCCAACCGAGCAACTCTGCTTCAATTGTAGGTGAAGATAGGTTGCGATTTAATCTTTTCATAATAAGGAGAATTATAATACTCGCTACTCCAAGACAACATTGGAATATTGAAACTTGTGCGTTATTTACAATATTTCCGCCTGATAAAGCAGAATCTAATACTTCTGCAGATACACCCATAGTTACGGATAACATCATAACACTTTTGATTATGACAAATATCGACTCTACCTGAAAATACCCGTATGGATGCTTTTCAGATACAGGTTTATGGAATAATGGGGTTAAAAATAGGAGCAATGCGATAAACACAAGCTCTGATGCGTCGTATACGGCATCTGTAAGTGCTGATTGAGAGTGGCTGTAAATAGCAAAAATAAACTCTGCAATAGCAAATAAAAGTCCAGATAAAAAGGACAACATTAAAATCTGTTTTTCTTTTTTTTCAGTTATCATTGTACACCTCTTTGAATTTATATTACTTCATTTCATCAAAAATTCTACACAATCAAACTATCATCTCATTTCTAAAAGGTATGGCAAGTATTATACTAAAAGAAAAGCCAGTTGTATAGTATAAATATATTTAATATTTGTTAAGTATGATTTTATATTTTTTATAAATATTTCACCATGAAATGTACATCAGTATACGTTCCATCAGAGTATTTCATATTATTTGGCAAAGTTGCAACCTTTTCAAATCCTAACTTATTATAAAGAGAAATAGCATTTCTATTATTTGCAGCAACCTCAAGTTCAACCTGTTCAATTCCGTTATCTTTAGCTATTTTACAAACTTCTTCAATCATAATCCTTCCAATTCCAAGTCCTGTATATTCAAGGTATAAAACAATTCCAAGACTTGTTCTGTGCTCTAGTCTTCTCGCATGATTACCCATAAGGGAGCAGTTTCCAACATGTTTTCCGTCTAGCATACCGATAAGCAGCAAATCCGAATCCGAGTCGTTATTTTCTTTTATATATTTCTTTTCATCAGCTATTGTAAAAGTGATTTCGTCTGGCTCTTGAATTAAAAAAGGTGTTTCTGCGTAGACTTGCTTTAAATATTTTAAAAGCATCTCAGCTTCATCTTCCTCTGCATTTCTAAGAACCAACTTGCGTCCATTTAAATCAAATTCTTTTGGTTTAACTATCATACAATCACCTCTATTAAAAAGTTAAATTAACTAAAATTATATCATAAGAAAGGAAGTGGTTATCCACTTCCTACAATTATAATTTTTATATATTATTTTTAAATTTGTATTTACCTTTTCCATGACCGGAAACAGATTTAATAATACCAACATCTAATAAATTTGAAAGTAATCTAGAGCTAGCTGATGGTTTAAGACCTAGTAAATCCATAACCATAGATCTTCCAAATATTTCATCATATCCAAATCTATCAAATAATAATTGAATATGATTTAATGTTTTAGTAGAAAAGCTATCTATTTTTCTACTAAAGACATATTTTAAATTATTTTCTATGTTATAAATATACGAATTTTTGTTTTTAATATCCATTTCTTTATTTTCAATATACGAATTTATAGATTGATTGTACAATTCTGCTTCTTTAATGTACGAATTTTCATCTTTAAAATTCAAATTATCATCCCAAAGTCCACTAATATGCATACTTCTATTATGTAGTTCATTTTTTTCATTTAAAAGAAGATTTCTCAAAAATATCTCCAAGTATTTAGTTGTTTCATGAACATTATTCTGTATATTTGTATAATTTGCACGAACAAGAGAATTTCTAAAATACCATGAATTCTCGGCAAATATATCATTTGTCACAGAAAAACCAAGAGTTCTCAAATACTTAATGAAAAACACAGCAGTTGTTCTAGTATTGCCCTCTCCAAATATGTGAATTTGCCATAACCTAGAAACAAAAACAGCAAGATGATGAATAGTTTCATCCATAGAAAGCCCTTTATAGCTGAAGTTTCTTTCTTGCTCAAAATCATACTCTAAGGTAGCTTTTAATTCTGATGCAGTACCATATGTCACGCTAGCCCCGTCCAATACCCACTCTTTTTTTGTAATATTGTAATCTCTTATCTTTCCAGCATATTTATATAAACCATTAAACAGTTTTTTGTGGATTGATATATACTCTGCAGGCGAGAAAGAAAATGCTGTTTCAGAAAGTAATTCTGCTATGCGAGCAGATACTTTATCAGCTTCTTCTGTACGTTCTTCATCAACTGAGTGCTCAGTCTTTTCCTCATAATATGCGTCTATTAAATTTTGAGCTTCTTTTATGGAAATTTTCCCCTCAATATTATCTATAGCTTTATCTATTAAATATTTTGATGTTTTAAGTCCATCCACAGCTTGAAGACCAATAGCAGTACTCCATGCATAACCTTTGATAGCTTTAGAAGGCTCGGATGCTTTTATATATTCTTTAAATGGATCTGTCTTCATAATAACTACCTCTTCTTAAAATAATTGTATCTAATATAATAATACTACATAATTACACATATTATACGAGAAAAAAGAGATGCTAAATAAAATATTCAGCAACAATTGAAGACTCTATGCGGCTACATAAAAAAAGGAAGTGGATCACCACTTCCAACATTGTATAAATTATAATATTACTCCTCAGTAAAGGAAGGATGTGAAATAATATACTCAGCGACAATTTAAGACGCTATGCGGCTATATAAAAAAGGAAGTGGCTCACCACTTCCTACTTAATTCTATTTACTCAATATTGCCGAATAGAGAATGGTATGATCTAGTGCAATTCAACGACAATCTACAGACGTTTTCTTCTTTGTTATAGAACAAAGTTCGAATAAAACAAAAAAAGCGTCGAAGCCTGGAGTGAATGCACTAGTCATACCTTCTCCTTCAAATTACTCCCAGTTGCGTACTGCCTTAGAGTAGTATGTTATCAACCGAGGTTTAGACAACGAATTAATCTCAACTTCACCCTTAGGCATCTCATCCTTGCCAAACTCAAACAGCGAATCTAAATTACTCTCATCCAAAAACCTAGTATCGACATCTATCTCAAACCTATCATCTAACTTTTTCTTAGAAGCTAAGTTAAATCCCCAATCTCCAAAAGAGGGAACTTGAAGATGATATGGCTTAACATAAAACCCTTCGCTTTCCAGAGTATCATTAATACACCAAAAAGCATTAGCAGCATAATATGGACTAGTAGATTGAACTGTCATAATCCCATCATCTGTAAGAGAATTGCTACAAAGTCTATAAAAGACATTAGTATAAAGCTTATTTAAAGACTCATTATTTGGATCTGGCAAATCTACTATGATAACGTCAAATTTCTTATCTGTATTTTTTAGAAATTGATAAGCATCTTGATTAACTATAGTTAGCCTATCGCTGTTTAACGAATTTTTATTAAGCTCCTTTATTTGCTTATTTTCCCTACAAAGATTTACCATATCTTTATCTAAATCAACAAGGGTAATGTTTGGTTCTTCATATTTCAAAATTTCTCTAACAGCAAGGCCATCGCCACCGCCCAAGATAAGAACATTATCCTTATTCTTTGCCTTAGACATTGGAACATGGACAAGGGCCTCGTGATATCTATACTCATCTGCTGAACTAAACTGTATATTTCCGTCTATAAACAGTCTTAAATCATCTTTGTGTTTAGTCATTACGATATGCTGATACTTTGTATGTTTTGAAAAAATAACCCTATCTCTATATAGTCCATCCTCGACACGACTAGAGATATTATCTGAAAACAACATTCCAAGAAGCATAACAACAAATAAAATTACGACAGATATTCTATATACCTTTGGATTTATTAGCCTATCTGAATACTTAAAAATAATTAGAGTTGCAGCCAATGTGTTCATACAACCTATCAAAAATGATGTTGCGAAATATCCAAGATGTGGAAGCAATATAATTGGAAAAGCTATTGATCCAACAAGTCCGCCTATATAGTCAAAACTAAATATAGATGAAAGAGTAACTCTAAGATTTTCATTATCGTCCTCAATAATTCTAGTAAGTATTGGAATTTCTGCACCGACAAATGTACCTATCACTATTATCTCTATATACATAACAATCTGATATGTTTCTAAATATAAATTTGCGTAGAATAGGATTAAAGCAGAAGTACCACCGACTATTGCCACACCGATTTCTATAAATACAAACCAATTAAAAAGATTATTTTTCATATACTTAGAAATATATGAGCCAAGTCCCATTGCGCACATATACAATCCAATTGTTATAGAGTATTGAAGAGTTGTGTCACCTATTAAATAAGAGCTTACGGCACTTATTATAAGCTCATAGCATATTGAGCAACCTGAAATAATAAGTGTCGTAAGCATTAAAAGTCTATATTTTTTCATCAATTAATCTCCTATTAACTGATAACGCCGCTGATTACTAGTGCAAGTCCGATAAATATACCAAACACCATAAGACCTGCAGCTACATTTCCGTTTCCAATTTCTTCGTTTAGGTTGTAGCGTTTATTAAATAGACTAACAACTACATATCCAAGTATTAAAAATACCATACCTAAAACAAAGTAAAGAGAAGTGTTTAATATGCCAGATGCTAAACTTTCGCTGACAGCTTCTGTAGATGGTGACATAATTGCTGTGCGAAGAATAAGACCTATAGCTATAAATGAACCAGCGCTAAGCCAGCCAACAGCTTGATTTCCCTTTTTTATTTCTGTAGGAAAATGACAAGGAACTACTAAATCTAAAAGGAAGTTTCCAAGCATCATAAATACTATTCCAAGTATCGAATATATTGCAATATTAGTGATTTCTGTTAAAAAAGCCATATTTTTAATCTCCTTTTTAAAAAATTATTTTCCACTACTCAAGCCACCACCAGAAGATGTTCTTGAGTTTACACTGTTTCTTTTTATACTATCTGAGTATGAATCGTATTGATCAAACATGTCTGTATCTAATCTTTCTCCATTGTAGTTTTCATAAGGAGAATGATGTCTTCTGTACCTTCTAGCATCTCCTAAATATGCAGCAGAGTAGTAATATCTTCTGTAATAACTATGGGTATGCGCAGATGAGTGATAAGGTTCTTTATCTGAAGTATAGGCGTATTTTCTATTTGAAATCTGCACAAGAACCTCATTTGATACAGATATATATACCATGCAGTATTCGTCTTCAGTTAGGATTGCAATGCTTTCACTTCCTTGAGTTTTGTCTTCTTCTACATCTAAAACATTGCCATCAACAGCTTCTATAATAGTCATTACTGTATCTTCCTTAGAAAGTGATGATTTGTACACATCTGCCTTTTCTCCATCATTTCCTGTAATTGAGGTAACATAAGTGAATTGGTTAGATTTTTTTAAGAACTTTGCAATAGACTTTCCTCCAATCATATTTCCTATAAAACCTATAGCAAATACAAGCAACATAGCTATTCCTATTACAAAGAAAGGATTGATTCTCTTTTTACCATTTCTAGAAGAAGCAGAGGATTTAGAGGAATTTGTTGAAAAGTTACTTGCATCTGAGGTATTTGCAAAACAGATTTCATTTTTATCTAGGTAATAACCTCTAGAAAATTCTTTTATATCGTTCCATTGTTCAACAGATATAATCTTTTCTTCTGTTCTATCCTCGTATTCACAAAATGATGCACTATCACCAACGACGACATCTACATCTCCAGAAACACTTACAACTTCCCGTATTCCTTTATCTACTTGATGGTATCCGTCTAGTGAAAGTTCCCCAGTAGTCCAAGAAATAGAGTATTCTCTATACTTATCGTCGATACTCAGCCACCGCTCACCAGGTCCAAATCTTTCAAGAAGCCTATACTCAAACCAAGTACAGTTGTCTGAATAATTTCTAAACTGGATTTTTCCAACAATCTCATAGATTACTTCATCAACTTTTAAAAATTGACCGACATTATATTCCACACTATGCACCTCCTTTAATATCTCTATTAAATCTATTTTGTTTAATTGATTTCGCATCAAAAGCATCTTTTAAAAAACCTCCAATAGATTCTGGAACTTTTTTATCACAAGAAAAAATATCTACAGCTACATATCCGTACTCTGGCCAAGTGTGAATTGAAAAATGTGATGTAGAAATAACCGCGATGTATGTTATTCCTATTGGAGAAAATTTGTGACTACATTCTTCTACTATATAAGCATCTATATCAGAAATAGCCTTGTGTGCAATTTCTTTTACAAGCTCTAAATCATCTATTTTATTTTTATTACAATCGTATAAATCTAAAAATAATTGATATGCCATTTATCTTTCCTTTCAAAAATTAAATTTAAAAATTTTAAATATTATAAATATTATAACATAGAAATTATACTAGGTTAATTGAAATATCAAATTTATAGTTTAATAGATTTGACTAGATTAATAACAATCAATTATAGAACAGATTTATGTATATATAAAAAAATTGAATAAAAACTCATTACAAAATTCATCAAATTTTATACAGAAATTCAACCTTTTGCTATATAATATAATTATGAATGTTAAATAATTGGAAAAATATTGGGTATTAATAAAATAATGGATATATAGAATATTTTAAGAAAGAGTGGGCTATATTATGAATTTCAAAAATACTTTGGAGTTAAATCAGTCTCAAAAGCTGATTTTAACTACACAGCTAAAGCAATCTCTCGCAATTCTTAATATGAGCAGACTAGAAGTAGAGGAAGAAATTAGAAAGGAGTCTGAGAGTAATCCGCTTTTAGAAGCTGAGAGAAATGATGAGGGAATTGATTGGGAAAAATATATAAAGCATATGGAGTCTGTTAATATTAGAGAGGACAAAAATGATGCACCGTACAGTTCTGAGAATGCTGTCGATTTTGAAAATATGATAAGAAGTACCAGTAATCTATATGATTATTTAATAGATGAGTTAAAATACTTTAAGCTTACATTTGAGGAAAAAAGAATTTGTAAATATATAATAGATAGTTTGGATGAGGACGGATACCTTAGAATAAACGATAAGGAAATTTACGACGCGTTGAGAGTAGATGCTAGTCTTTTTAGAAGATGCTTGGATATAGTTCAACAGCTAGATCCACCGGGAATAGGAGCGAGAAATATTTCTGAGTGTTTAATACTTCAGCTTGAGAGAAGGGGGATTTCAAATAATATAGTTGAAAATATAATTATGAATGACTTGGAGCTTATCGGAAGAAATAAGCTAAAAGATATAGCTAAGAAGTATAAAATAAGTATAGAGAAATGTAAGGAAGCTATTGAAGTTATAAGACACTTAGATCCTAAGCCAGGAAGAGCTTGTTCAAATGATAAGTGCGTTTATGTACAGCCTGATGTTATTGTAGATAAGATTGACGGGAAATACATTGTACATACAAATGAAAAGGATGTATACAATATAAAGATAAATGATTTTTATCGGAATATGATGACTGATAAGGAGTCAGATAAAGAAGCTAAGGAATTTATAAAAGAGAGATTAAATTCTGCAGCAACTCTTATTAAAAATATAGAGAGCAGAAAGAGTACAATTCTTAGAATTGCAGAGGCTATTATAGAAGAGCAGCAGGAGTTTATCCAAAAAGGTGAAAAATATATCAAACCTATGAAGATGAAGGATATTGCAGATAAGCTTGAGATTCACGAATCTACTGTCAGTAGAGGGGTGAATGGAAAGTATATGCTTACTCCATTTGGGCTTTATGAGTTTAAATTCTTCTTTAATGCAGCTCTGGAAACTGATAATTCATCAGAAGGAGCATCTAGTGCGGGAATTAAGAGGGATATTAAAGATATAATAGATGGAGAAAACAAGAAAAAACCTCTTAGCGACGATGCTATTTCTAAGATGTTAAAAGAAAAAGGCGTGAGTGTGGCTAGAAGAACTGTTGCAAAATATAGAGAAGAGATGGGAATACCGTCTTCAAGTAGAAGAAAAGAATTCTAATATTAGAAATATAAAATTTAAAAATAGAGAGATTAAACCTCGTATGTTGATTAGATAAAAAATCAATGTACGAGGTTTTATTTTTTGTAAAATAAATACAATTATTTGTATTGAAAGGGAAGAACAAAATGGATAAAATTTTCATAGAGGGTCAAATTTGCTCCCACAATATTGTATAAATTAGAGAAAGAATACTATTAAATTTCGGTTAAAAAATTTGAATCAATTTGAGGAAAAAATTGGGGAAAGTTTAAGAAAGTTTTGGGAAAACGGTTTGAACAAACGTTAAAATTCTAATATTTTTGATATATCGTTTTCTTTTGCAAAAAAAACAAAAAACTTTTAATAATTTTCAAAAAAGGTATTGAAAAATTTGAACAAATCTTATACAATAAAATTAACTTGTGGGACTGAAATAAACATAGGGGACAAAAAAAGTCCCAGTCAGAAAAGCAAGAAGGAGTAATTATGAGAAAGTTAATAGAGATACAGAAAAAGCTCATCCCACATGCGATAGAGCTTATGGAAAGAAGATATATAATACTCAGACAAATATCTGTTAGTCAGCCAATTGGAAGAAGAACTCTTTCAAATCGCTTAGGAATAAGTGAGAGGGTTGCTAGAACAGAGACAGAGTTTTTAAAAGAGCAAGGTCTGATAAATGTAGCTGTATCTGGAATGACTGTAACAGAGGAAGGAGAAGAGCTCCTTAAAAAACTAAAAGATGTTATGGTCGACATAATGGGTATAACAAACCTTCAGGAACAGGTTAGAGAAAAGCTTGGAATTAAGAAAGTTGTAGTTGTCCCAAGAAACTGTGAAGATGATGAAACAGTTTTAAAAGATGTAGCTAAGGAAGGTTCAGAGTACTTCTTAAGTGTATTAAAAGATGGAGATAAGGTAGCGATAACTGGTGGAACAACGATGTTAGAATTTGCCGATTCTGTGAAAACAGAAAAGAAATTCGAAGATTCATTAGTAGTTCCTGCTAGAGGAAGTGTTGGGACAGAGGTTGAAACTCAGTCAAACAGCATAACAGCTAGATTAGGAAAAAACATCCATTCAGATTATGAATTACTTCATATCCCAGATGAGCTTGGAGAAGATGCTATGAGAACTTTAGCACAGATTCCAGATATAAGAAGAACATTAAAGCATATAACAGAAACTGATATATTAGTTTTTAGTGTAGGAAGAGCTGATGTGATGGCAGAGAGAAGACATCTTGATGAAAATCTTAAAAAAGAGATTCTTGATAGCAATGCAGTCGGTGAAGCTTTTGGTTATTACTTCGATAAAGATGGAAATGTGGTACACAGACTTAGCACAGTAGGTATAGATCTTGATACCTACTCAAAAGTTAAAGAGAATATTTTGATATTCGCCGGAGTCGAAAAAGTAGAGGCTTTCATGGCAATATCTGAAATAAACAAGAACTTAGTTCTTATAACTGATGAGCTTAGTGCTCAGAAAATACTTGAATATAAATAAGTATATAATTACGGTAAAACCGCAAAAATAAAAAATTTTAAATTACTTTAGGAGGTAGCGACATGGTAAAAGTAGCTATAAATGGTTTTGGTAGAATAGGTAGATTAGCATTAAGAAAGATGATGGAACAGCCAGAAAAATTCGATGTAGTGGCAATAAATGACTTAACAGACGCAAAAATGCTTGCACATTTATTCAAATACGATACAGCACAGGGAAGATTCAATGGTGAAATAGAAGTTAAAGAAGGTGCTTTCGTAGTTAACGGAAAAGAAATACAGGTAACAGCTGAAAGAAATCCAGAAAACTTACCTTGGAAAGAATTAAACGTTGATATAGTTCTTGAATGTACAGGATTCTTCACTTCAAAAGATAAAGCAGAAGCTCATATAAAAGCAGGTGCTAAAAAAGTTGTTATATCAGCTCCAGCAACAGGAGATTTAAAAACAATAGTTTACAATGTAAACAGTGATATATTAGATGGTACAGAAACAGTTATATCTGGTGCTTCTTGTACAACAAACTGCTTAGCTCCAATGGCTAAAGCATTAAACGACAAATTCACTTTAGAAAAAGGTCTTATGACAACTATACATGCTTACACTAATGACCAGAATACATTAGATGGCCCTCACGCTAAAGGTGATTTAAGAAGAGCAAGAGCTGCAGCTGGAAACATAGTTCCTAACACAACTGGTGCTGCAAAAGCTATAGGTTTAGTTATACCAGAATTAAACGGTAAATTAGACGGAGCTGCACAGAGAGTTCCAGTAGTAACTGGTTCATTAACTGAATTAGTTTGTACTTTAGGTAAAAAAGTTACAGTTGAAGAAGTAAACGCAGCAATGAAAGAAGTAGCTAACGAATCATTCGGATACAATGAAGACATGATAGTATCTTCTGATATAGTTGGTATGAGCTACGGATCATTATTCGATGCTACTCAGACAAGAGTTATGGAAGTAGATGGACAGCAGTTAGTTAAAGTTGTTTCTTGGTACGATAACGAAATGTCTTATACTTCTCAGTTAATAAGAACATTAGGATACTTTGCAGGATTAAGCAAATAATTAAACAAATAATTTAAAATTGTTAACCTATATACACTTTATAATATAAAACTTGAATACATTTAAACCTTAATATGATGTATGTACCCCCATACATACAGAGTTATTAATGTACTTCAGACGAAAAAAGTCCTAGTTTGTAGTTTTGTTACTGCGGACTCGGGCTTTTTTTGTAAATATGGAAAAGATAAACGATATACATAAAATATAAATAATATGGTATATTTATAATAGGAAGGTATGATTAAGTCATACTTTTAAAAAATACTTCAAATAAAAGGAGAAATTACTTATGTCAATGCTTAACAAAAAAACAATCGAAGATATACAGGTTGCAGGAAAAAAAGTTCTAGTAAGATGCGACTTCAATGTGCCACTAAAAGACGGTGTAATAACTGATGAAAACAGATTAAATGGTGCATTACCAACAATAAAATATCTTATAGATCACAACGCTAGAGTAATACTTTGCTCACACTTAGGTAAACCAAAGGGAGAAGCTAAACCAGAATTATCTTTAGCACCAGTAGCAAAAAGATTATCTGAAATGTTAGGACAGGAAGTAAAATTCGCTGCAGATGACTGTGTAGTAGGAGAAAATGCTAAAAAAGCAGCTGCAGAAATGAAAGACGGAGAAGTAATACTACTTCAGAACACTAGATATAGAAAAGAAGAAACTAAAAACGAAGAAAACTTCTCAAAAGAATTAGCATCACTTGCAGAAATATTCGTAAACGATGCTTTCGGTACTGCTCATAGAGCTCACTGCTCAACAGTAGGTGCTGGTGAATTCTTAGAAGAAAGAGCTTGCGGATACTTAATACAGAAAGAATTAAAATTCTTAGGAGAAGCTGTTGAAACTCCAGAAAGACCATTCGTTGCAATATTAGGTGGAGCAAAAGTTTCTGATAAATTAGGTGTTATAAACAACTTATTAGACAAAGTAGACACACTTATAATAGGTGGAGGAATGGGATATACATTCCTTAAAGCTATGGGACATGAAATAGGAAACTCACTTTGTGAAGAAGATAAAATAGATTACGTAAAAGAAATGATGGCTAAAGCTGAAGCTAAAGGTGTTAAATTATTATTACCAATAGACGTAACTTACGCTGCTAAATTTGGAGAAAATGAAACTCCAATGATATCTGAAGGAAGAGATATACCAGCTGACTGTGAAGGTCTTGATATAGGACCAAAAACTGCTGAATTATTTGCTAATGAAGTAAAAGCAGCTAAAACAGTTGTATGGAATGGACCAATGGGTGTATTTGAATTCAAAAACTTCGCAAAAGGTACTGAAGCAGTAGCAAAAGCTATGGCAGAAACAGAAGCCGTTACTATAATAGGTGGTGGAGACTCTGCAGCAGCTGTTAACCAGATGGGATTCGGAGATAAAATGACTCACATATCTACAGGTGGTGGAGCATCTCTTGAATTCTTAGAAGGAAAAGAATTACCAGGTATAGCTTCTTTAGACGAAAAATAAGAAGAATATACTATAAAATAGATAAAATTTTGGAGGAATAAAAACATGAGAAAACCTATAATAGCAGGAAACTGGAAAATGAATAAAACTATAAAAGAAGCTTTAGAATTCGCTGAAGCAGTTAAAGGAAAAACTTGCCCAGATAAAGCTGAAGCAGTTATATGTGCACCTTTCACATTATTAAAAGACCTTAAAGAAGCAGTAGCAGGTACTGATATAAAAATAGGTGCTCAGAACATGCACTTTGAAGATAACGGAGCTTTCACTGGAGAAGTTGCACCAGCAATGCTTAAAGAAATAGGTATGGACTATGTTATAATAGGACATTCTGAAAGAAGACAGTACTTCAACGAAACTGATGAAACAGTAAACAAAAAAGTATTAAAAGCTTTAGAAGTTGGTATAGATCCAATAGTTTGCTGTGGTGAAACATTAGAAGAAAGAGAAGCTGACAAAACTAAAGATGTAGTTAAAGTTCAGGTTGAAGCTGCTCTTAAAGATGTAGCTAAAGAAGATTTAGCTAAAGTTGTAATAGCTTATGAACCAATATGGGCTATAGGAACTGGAAAAACTGCAACTTCAGAACAGGCAAACGACGTAATAGCTTACATAAGAGAAGTTGTTAAAGGATTATATGGAGAATTAGCTGAAGAAGTTAGAATACAGTACGGTGGATCTGTTAAACCTGCAAATGTAGCTGAAATAATGGCACAGAGTGACATAGATGGTGCATTAGTTGGTGGAGCAAGCTTAAAAGCTGAAGACTTCCTTGCATTACTTAACTTCTAATTAATACTATTAGATTAATTGCGATAAGTGATAGATTTAAGAGTATAGTTTTTAAGGAGATATAAATATGAAAAAACCAGTAGCATTAGTAATAATGGATGGATATGGATATTCTAAAGAACACGACGGAAATGCTATATACACAGCAAAAACTCCAAACTTAGATAGATTATCTACTGATTATCCATGCACTTTAATGAGAGCAAGTGGACTAGATGTAGGCCTTCCTGATGGACAGATGGGTAACTCAGAAGTTGGTCATACAAACATAGGTGCAGGAAGAATAGTATACCAGCCACTTACAAGAATAACAAAATCAATACAGGACGGAGATTTCTTCACTAATGAAGTTCTTTGTCAGGCAATGGAAAATGCAAAAGAAAATGCACTACACATAATGGGATTATTATCTGATGGTGGAGTACATTCTCACATAGAACATTTAAAAGGTCTTTTAGACATGGCAGCTAAAAAAGGAGTAGAAAAAGTATATGTTCATGCATTTACAGATGGTAGAGATACTGATCCAAGAAGTGCAATAGTATATGCTAAAGAAACTCTTGAAGCTATGAAAGAAGCTGGTGTCGGTGAATTTGCAACAGTATCAGGAAGATACTATGCAATGGACAGAGATAACAGATGGGAAAGAGTAGAACTTGCATACAATGCAATGGTTAAAGGTGAAGGAAATAAATCAGAATGTATATTAGATGCTATAGAAAAATCTTATGCAGATGATATAAACGACGAATTTATAGTACCTACAGTAATCGAAAAAGACGGTGAACCTGTAGCTACAATAAAAGAAAATGATTCTGTAATATTCTTCAACTTCAGACCAGATAGAGCAAGACAGATAACAAAAGCAATAGCTGTTAAAGATTTTGATGGATTCTCTAGAGAATTCTTCAAGACATATTTCGTATGCTTAACTGAATACGATGCAGCTATAAACGACGATGTTAATGTTGCATACAAACCTGAAACTCTTGTAAATACACTAGGTGAATACCTAGCTAAAAACGGAAAACTTCAGTTAAGAGCAGCAGAAACAGAAAAATATGCTCACGTTACATTTTTCTTCAACGGTGGTGTAGAAGAACCAAACGAAGGAGAAGACAGACTATTAATACCTTCTCCAAAAGTAGCAACTTACGATTTACAGCCAGAAATGTCTGCAAACGAACTACTTGCAAACGTAGAAGAAAAATTAAATGAAGATAAATACGACTTCATAGTTGTAAACTTCGCAAACCCAGACATGGTTGGACACACAGGAAGCATGGAAGCAGCAGTAAAAGCTGTTGAAACTGTTGACAAATGTGTTGGAGAATTAGCTGATAAGATAATAGCAAAAGGTGGAAGCTTAATAATAACTGCTGACCACGGTAACGCTGAACTTATGACAGATCCTGAAACAGGAAAAACTGTAACAGCTCACTCAACAAATCCAGTTCCATTTATAGTAGCTGGAGAAGAATTCAAAGGAGCAAAACTTCTTGACGACGGAAGATTATCAGACATAGCTCCAACAGTACTTGACATGATGGGAATGGAACAGCCAAAAGAAATGACTGGTCACTCTCTAATAGTTAGATAGTTTTAGTACTGGTTAATTAAAAATAATAGATATTGATATCTTTTCTGAGTATGGATTACATAAAAATATAATAAAATAATAAAACTTTAAAATTTATCCATCAAATAAATTTGTCTATACACAGAATAAGGTTAATATATACGGATAGAGTCATTGCAATTTGCAGTGGCTCTTTTTCTTTTGTTAAAAAATTTGTAAAAAAATAGGAAAATAAGTTAGGATTAAGTTAGTGACAATATAATTACAGATATCTTATTTGGAATAAAGGTATCAAATATATACATAATAATAAACATTGCTGTAAATGTATACTTAGATTATAAATAGCAAGATAAATAACTACTATTCTAGCGACACTTGCAAGTTACTCCAGTTATAAATATATAAAAATAAGATGGCGAAATTTTTATCGGCAATCTTTTTCGATTTACGAGTTTATAAAAAGAGTTGAGTATATTATATTGAAGCGACAATCTGGAGTCGATTTCATCTTTAAATTCGAACGGAGTTCGAACCAAAGAAGAAATCGACGAAGCCTGGAGCAAAATATAATATCTCAACTCTATTCTTAAAGATAAAATAAAAAGATGCCGATAAAAAATCGCCATCTTTTTTATATATTCTTATAACATTGATTTTCCTGAAGCCACTCTTCCCGCAATTCTTCCATAGAATAAAGCACTTCCGATTGATGTTCCACAAGTTGGATATTCTGTACCATACATACCAGTTCCTGCAACCTCTCCAGCTGCGAATAATCCTGGTATTGGATCACCATTATTATCTAAAACCCTTGAAGATAAATCAGTTTCAAGACCACCAAATGTAACTGTTACACAAGGATGTAATCTAAGTGCAGCAAATTTTGGTCCTTCTATTGGATGAAGGAATTTAGCAGGTTTACCAAAATCTTCGTCCTCACCTTTTTCAACTAATTCGCAATATCTATCGTATGTTGCTCTTAAAGTTTTTGGATCTATATGGATTTTTTCAGCTAATTCTTCTATACTATCTGCAACTTTATCTCTGCTAACACCATCTAAAGCCTGTTTAAATCCATACTGAACACCACCATAAGGCTCATTTCCGCTAGTTATATACCAACCGCAGTTGCTGTTAGAATTTGCAATAGCGTCTGAAACATGGTACTGATAGCTCCATTCATTTACAACACGTTCTCCTCTTTCATTGACAATTAATCCAGATTCGTCATTTATACCAATTCCACAAGTTAAGCTAGTATATACAACTTGAACACCTGGATGAACTAGGTTTTTAGCACCTATATTTTCTGCAGCAACTAGACCTTCACCAGTGTTGCTCTTTGGAGCAGTAGAGAAGTAGTGTGCAACTGGATATCTTGAACACATTTCTTTGTTTCTAGCATATCCTCCAGTAGTGATTATAACAGCGTCTTTTGCGTAAACAGTTAATTTTGAGCCATCTAATTTATCGCACACAGCACCGACAACTCTTCCAGATTCGTCAGTTAATAATTCTTTTAAAGCAGTATTGTAAATTATTTCTCCATTTAATTTATCTACATAGTGGTGAGTCATTGGAGTAGTTATTTCTCCACCCTGACCATTTGTCTGTCCACCACCGCCCATACTGTTGTGAACACGCCAAGGCTGAAGTGAAACGTGTATTGCTTCAACGTCCTGAACTTCGTACCCCATACCACATAGCCAATCTAAAGTATCATTTAAATTATCTACTAAGTATCTATTTTTAGAAGGGTTCATGAAATCTCCACGACGGTTACCAACTTCCATTAGATACTTGTAACAATCTTCTACAGTATCGTGAATTCCTTGTTTTTTCTGCCATTTTGTACCACATCCAAGAAGTTTTCCTCCTGAACGAGCAGTAGAACCACCTGTGATTCCTTGTTTTTCTATAAGTACAACATTTTTACATGCTTCTTTAGCTTCAATTGCAGCAGCTAAACCACCTGCTCCAGCTCCAAAAACAGCTATATCTACATTTAATATCTCATCTTTTACTTCTTTAACTAAAGGATATGGAACATTTTTTAAAGCTTCGATATCCTCGTCAGTAGCACCGGCTTCTTTTAAAGCACTTGCTACAGCGTCTAATATAGCCTGACTTGTAAGGTCTGCACCATTAACAAGAGGTATATTAAGTGATTGGAATTCTATAATCTGTGGTGGAATTACTTCTATTGGAGATGTTGGAAGATCCCAAGCAAGACCACGAACCTCTTTGTGTTTAACTATCTGAATATCAGATATTTTGTCTTCAGTTACAGTTACATTAACTACTAATTTTCCTCGATAACCACGAGCAGCACCTTCATAAGTGCCTGGAATATAATTTGCCATCGAAAAATCCTCCCTTTACAATACAAAAAATAATGCAATTCTTGTTAAAAATAAAACTATTTCTACATAATTGAGTATATAAGAAGGATTTTAAAAAGTCTATGTTGCAATATTTTGAAAAAATGCTATTTAATAAAAAAGATAGAAAATGTCATATAATGTATGAATATTTTAATAATTTTTGTCGTAGTAAATTATAATCAAATGTAAAATTTGTGACGTCTATTTTGTTGAACTTTTTTGATATGGGTAGATAATTTTTGAATTGAAAATTATTATTCAACTTTATAATTTGTTGAAAAATAGCGAAATATATGTTACACTAAAATGTAAGAATATATTCGATAAACAGGAGGGAACAGTATGATCAATGTTTTAATGGCGTTACAAGTTGCACTTGGTATAGCTTTAATAATAGTTATAATGCCACAGGAAAATAAAACTGCTATGCCTTCTCAGTATGGAGCAGAAGGAAATCAGACATACTTCAAACCAAAGGGAAAACAGGCATTCTTAAACAAAGTAACTAAAGTAGTGTCAGTTTTATTCTTTTTAAATGCACTAGCATTAATTATAGTTACAAAATAGTCTGCAACCGGCCATTGTTAGACTAGAGGATTTTAAAATTAAATTTAATTTTGAAGTTAGAGATACCGTTGATGTTATTAGATGTCGACGGTATTTTTTTATTCTTAAGGAAATTATAATAATTTAAAACTGTGGAAAACTTGTGTACAATAGTAATATGAATGTATTGAAAAAGCGAAAAGATGAAAAAATAATTAATAAAATATTAAAAAATCACTTCGAAGAATTTAAACTAAAATATTGGAATAAAGTTAGAAGA
>NZ_JBLOUI010000006.1:0-80087 GCF_047807365.1 Peptacetobacter sp. AB800
TTATCTGTCTTATTTGTGTGTTTAAAATATAAAAATAGCAGGAAAGCAAAAATCTTTCCTGCTATTTTTCTTTTAGATAACCTCATTAACAATGCTAACTTAATGACATTGAATAATTCGCATCTTTTTTTATTTTATCTATAATTATAATTTTCTTTCTAAATCTATATCTTCATATTCTGATAATGTTTCATTAGATAATACTGTCTTTATACTAGACTGTGAATTCTTTTTATCAAATGCTGGTTTTGCTTTTGGCATAGATATAAATTTACCTGCACCATTTATACATCCACCTTCACACATCATACCTTCTATAAAGTTTCCTCCAGCTTTATTAACTTTAGAAAGAGTTAATACCTTTTTAGCTTCTTTTCCTCCAGATACTTTTACTGGTTTAAAATCTACATCTACACCTTTGTCAGCTATATAGTTTTCTATAGCTTTTGTAAGACCACCTGCTGCACCAAATCCTCTACCGAATATAGAGGCTCCATCAGTATCTTCATTCTGGCATTTTGCTAATTCTATACCAAATCCTTCAAATAAAGCCATTAACTCTTCAAATGTAAGTACATAATCAATAGCTCCAACTACATCTTTTCTAAATGCTTCTTTTTTCTTAGCTGTACATGGTCCTATGAACACAACCACAGAATCTGGATCCATATTTTTTATATATCTTCCTGTCGCTATCATAGGAGATACTGTATGAGATATTTTATCTGCCATATCTGGGAACATTACATCTATATATGATACAAATCCTGGACAACATGAATTTGTCATTATATTTGCACCATCTTCCATTCTCTCAACAAATTCATTTGCTTCATGAACTGTAACGGCATCTGCTCCACAAGCAGCTTCGTACATATCTTTAAACCCTAATGATTTTATTGCATTTTTAACCTGACCATAAGTTATTATAGCAGGAACCTGACCTGTTATAGCAGGAGCAACAACTGCATATATATTTTTTTCTTTCTTTTCTAATAATCTAGCAACTGGTGCTATAAGACTTCTATCTGATATAGCTCCAAATGGACATGCAGACATACACGCACCACAGTTTACACATTTTTCCTCGTGTATTATTGCCTTTGATGTTTCTTTATTTATATCAAGAGCTCCTGTAGGACATACTGACTTACAAGGTCTAACCATTTCTGATATAGCATCATACTGACATGCCTTTTTACAAGCACCACAAGATTTACATTTATCCTGATCTATATAAGCTCTACCATTTATATAAGATATAGCTCCAAATTTACAAGCTTCTTTACATCTATGAGCTAAACAACCTCTACATAAATCAGTTACTGTAAAGTCATTTATAGGGCAGCTATCACAAGCTGCTTCTAGTACATATATTATCTGTTCTCCATCTTTTATGTTTATTTTTTCTGTATCTACTTTTTTATTTTCGCCATTTGGATCTAGGTCTAGCGCGATTCTAGCTCTTTCAGCTACAACTTCTCTTTCCTTGTATACACAACATCTATATATAGCTTTATCGCCTTTTATTATTTTATTTGGAATTTTATCTAGTTCCTTTTTTGTTATGTTGTTCTCTCTTGCTAGTTTTACTACTTCTACTAATACTTCATGTTTAAGCTTTTTTAATTGAGTTTCAAATTGAAACACTAATATCCACCCCTTTTTTTACTTTATTTTCACAACTTCGAATTTTATTATATCACAATAGATATATGGTTGTCATTTTTTTATCAATTTTTAGATATTTTTAACATTTCTTTTAATATTTCAAAACTAGCCTTTTCTTAATTTTTTTATTACCTTTATACAGTTTTCATACCAGTATATCTTTCCTTGCTCTTTATAGCTAAATCAGTTTTATATGATATATTTACTGTAATTCCAATAAATACCATTACTATACATTCTGCTACTAACTGACTAGCCCATATCCCATTTACACCAAATTTAGATGCAAATACAAATAAAACTACAGGCAGAATAACTACTGATCTTAAAAGCCCCATTATATTTGAGTATATTGTTTTCTCTATTGCTTGATAATAAATTGTCCTAGTTAGGTTAACTCCTAGGAATATATATGCTGCATTAGTCAGATTAAGACCTATAACAGCCATATCTATTACTTCAGGCGAATTAGAGAATACTCCTGCTATAAATCTACCGCATCCTGCATATGCTAATGTTACTGCAGCTGATACAAATATACACATTTTTATAGTCATATTATAGAAAGTAAGCATATTTTCTTTGTTTTCTGTACCAAAGTTGTAGCTTATTAATGGTTGAACACCCATAGTTATTCCCAATACTATATTGTATATATTAGATGTAGCATAGTTTATTATTGCATATGCTGCTATTCCACTTTCCCCAACAGTATTTGAAAGTGCAATATTGTGGAAGAATATTATTACAGAAAATGCCGCTTCTGCTAAGAAAGATGGAAATCCTATCTTCATAGCTTCAACGAATGCTGATATACCTATATTTGTCTTACCAAATGAAAGCTGACCATGTTTAAATATAAAGTGAGGTAGCATCATCATAAGTGCAATACTGTTTCCTATACCTGTCGCAACTGCTGCACTTTTCACACCCTGCTGAAGTACAAATATAAATACATAATTTAATATAATATTTATCACTGTAGCTGTCATACTGGCAACCATAGCTAGTTTTGGAGCATTATCATTTCTTAAAAAGCTACCAAAAACAACCATAAGTACACTTGAGATACAGAATATAGAGTAGTATCTTAAATATTCAGCAGCTATAGGAACTAATCTTCCTTTTGCTCCAAGAAGTACAACTATAGCTTCTGAAAATGCAACACATACTACACTAATCAACAAGCTCATTACTATTAATGATTTTATAACCTGTCTAAATATATTTACAGCCTTATCAGAATCTCCTTCTCCAAAATTCTTAGATACTAAAGATCCTCCCCCAACAGCTGCCATATTAGATATTCCTATAAAAATCATTATAACCGGTATAACTATATTTACACCAGCTATAGCATCATCTCCTACACCTATCCCTAAAAACATACCATCAAGGACAGTATTAAATGATGCTACAAACATCGCCAATGCAGATGGAACTGTAAGTGATAAAAATTTTTTCTTCATTTCTCTCCTCCATAATATAAACCTTTTTTAACATGCATCTATCCCTCCAACTTATTCCAAAAACAATCCATGCATGTTCTTTACAAAAGAAAAAGAATATCCGAAACGGATATTCTTTTCCACGACTTGTATTATATACCATTTTTATTTTTTAATCTACAATAAAATCAAAAATCTTATACTAATTTTCTTTTGCATCTTCCATTACTTCTTTTATACCTTTAAAAGTACCTAATAGACTAACTGCATCTGAAGGAAGAACTAACTTAGCTGACTCACTCTGACCTAGTTTTTCTAAAGCTTCCATAGATTTTAATGCAAGCATGTTATCATCTATATCTGCTTCTTTCATAGCTTTAAATACTAAAGCTAAACCTTGTGCAGTAGCTTCCTGACTTCTTCTAATCATTTCAGCTTCTCCAGTTGCTCTAGCTATTGCAGTTTCTCTTATCGCTTCTGCTTCCCCTTCTGCTACTAAGATTGCAGACTGTTTCTGACCTTCTGCTTCTCTTATCATAGCTTCTTTCTTAGCTTCTGCTCTAAGTATAGCTGACTGTTTTTCACCTTCTGCCTGAAGGATAGACGCTGATTTGTTACCTTCTGCCTGAAGGATTGCTTCTCTTCTTTCACGTTCAGCTCTCATCTGTTTTTCCATAGCAACCTGTATATCATGAGGAGGCATTATATTTTTAAGTTCTACTCTGTTTACTTTTATACCCCATTTATCAGTAGCTTCGTCTAATATAGTTCTCATCTTAGCATTGATTATATCTCTTGAAGTAAGAGTTTCATCAAGGTCTAACTCACCTATTATATTTCTTAGAGTAGTAGCAGTTAAGTTTTCTATAGCTGATATAGGATTAGCTATTTCGAATACATACTTAACTGGATCTGTTACTTTATAGTAAACTACTGTGTCTATCTGCATAGTAACATTGTCCTTTGTGATAACTGGCTGTGGTGGGAAATCAACAACTAATTCTCTAAGGTCTATAATGTAAGCCATTCTATCTATAAATGGCACTAAAAAATGAACCCCTGTTTTAGCTTCTTTTCTAAATTTTCCAAGTCTCATTATAATACCGACTTTTGACTGTTTTATAACCTTTACACAAGAAAGAGCTATAAGTACAACAACTACAATCAGTACTAAATTTATTATAGTTTTTACTACTGCGGGCATAACGCCACCTCCATTCATCTATTCCTTTTGTATATTATTTAGATATTCTAAATTACAAACTATTTAGTTACAACTAGTTTAACACCGTCAATTTTAACTACTTTTACTTTTTCACCTTTTTTATATGTAACCTCTTTTTCAGATACGGCTGTCCATTTTTCACCTTCTAAATTGACAATTCCATATACTATATTTGATACATCTTTTTCTACAATAGCATATTTTCCAATAAGGGCATCTATATTAGTATTAGATACATAGTTTTCATCTTTTTTCACCATTAATTTTGTTGCTATAAAAAGCATTATACTTGAACTTAATCCAAATATAACTAGCTGCATCGGTATACTTTCTACATAAGTAGTTAAAAACATAGTGGCCAATGCTCCAAAGCTAAACCATATTAATGTAAGCCCTGCTGTAAACATTTCGCCTATACCAAATATAACCGCAACTGCCAACCAAACTAGTTTTATATTTATTCCTAAAAGCATATATACCCCTCCCTTCAAGTATTTTACTTTTTAACAATATTATGTAATTTCTTTCAGTATGTTTTCTTTTTTTCATTATATTACATAATTTCTTTTCAATGATTACAAAAAAGTATCAAATTTTTCTAACTTTAATCAATTTTTTAAATTTTGTAACTTTTTTCTTTTTATTTACAATATTTCTTTATCTGTCCTCAAAATCCTTCATTGTATACGAAATTTTTTCTATAATATCACTTGCATTTACTGTATATTTATCTTCAGCTAATTTATCTCCTATATATCCATGTAGATATGTTCCAACTACTGCTGCATCAAACAGAGATATTCCTTGCCCTGCTAGTGATGTTATTATTCCTGTTAGGCAATCTCCCATACCTCCATTTGCCATGGCACTGTTTCCAGTCATATTTATATATGTAGTATATCCATCTGTTATAACAGTTCTATTTCCTTTCAATAATACTATTGACTTAAGATTTCTTGCTGTTTCTTTAGCTGCGTCTATTCTATTATTGTTTATATACTCCATAGAAAATCCTGTTATTCTAGATAATTCTGCTGGATGAGGAGTAATCAATGTATCCACTTTACTATTTTTTAAAATATCTTTATTATTTTTTAGACAGTTTATTCCATCTGCGTCTATGATTACAGGACATTTTGCTACTTTTAAAATATCTGCAACTATCTTCAATGTTGTTTTATTATCTCCCATACCAGGTCCAATTCCTATAGCATTACTATTTTCAATAAGTTTTTTTACTCTTTCTTCTTCTGAATAATTTACAGTCATAGCTTCAGTAAATACCGTACATAATTTTTCCTGAACATCTGAGTCACTTATAAGTGTAACTAATCCACTACCTGTTTTTACAGCTGATTCTGTAGCAATTTTTGCTGCTCCATAGAATCCTCTACTTCCTGCTACTATACTAATTCTTCCAAAATTTCCTTTATGTGCGTTCTTATCTTTCTTTTTTATAAATCTTTTAATTTCATTTTTACCGATTATAAATTCACTATTATGAAATTTATCTTTAATAGATTTTGGGACACCTATATCTTCTACTACGATTTCTCCAGTATAATCATCTGCTTTATAGTTTAAAAATCCTCGCTTATAAAACTCAAAGCTTATTGTTTTACAAGCCTTAGCTGCAATTCCCTTTATATCTCCTGTATCGCTATCCAAACCAGAAGATATATCTATAGAATATATTTTTTTAGAAAATTTATTCATAGATTCTATAACTTCTGCAAATATACCTGTTACATCTCTCTTAAGTCCTGTCCCAAATATAGCATCTACACAAACATCTGTATTTTTTAACGACTCTTCTAAGACATTTATATTTTCGTCATTTATAAACGTTAAATTCACACCCATATTTTCTAAAATTTTAAAGTTTACAGAAGAACAATCTGTCAATTTTTCTTTTTTACCAACTAAAAATACATCTACTCTTTTACCAAGTATGTATAATTTTCTAGCAATTCCAAGTCCATCTCCACCATTATTTCCAACACCGCATACAACAGTATAAGAATTGTTTTTATCTATATCCATGTTTTTCATAGCTGCATTTACAGCATTTTCCATCATTACAATTAATGGTATTTCAAGCTCTGTAACACAAGCATTATCCATATTTTTAGTAAGATTAGAAGTACCTACTAGCATTAATATCACCAATCTTTCTATTATTTATTTTTAAATTATACTTCTCAATATTATTTTACCATTTATTCAGATTTATTTTAATAATAGTAATTTAATCCTCATCGTCATCATCGTCGTCATGATCATCATCTTCTTCATCTTCTTCATCATCGTCATCGTCGTCTGATTCATATTTTTTATTAGAAGAATTAGAGTTAGTATTATTATTTTTTCTATTGCTATTTTTATAGTAGTCTTCAATTTCATCTATATCATCGTCGTCATCATCTTCATATCCTTCACTTCTGTCTTCTAATTCATCAAGAATTTCTTCTCTTAAATATTCGTATTTTCCATCTTTTAACATCTGATTTAATCTATCCATTGTCATTCCTTCGATATCGTCTTCTTCTATCATCTTCATAGCTGCGTACTCGCCCATTGAAATTTCAGCATTTTGATTCATATTAACCTGATTTTTATCAACTCTTACATACATAATATTTAATCCTTTAAATTTCTGACTTATAAGATTTTTTATTTCTTTTTCATAAGCTAAATCCTCAGCATCTTCAAAACAAAGTCCAACTAATACTCTTCCATTTTTATTATTTTTAGAATCCCGTTTTATTTGTTTGTACAACTGATCTAAAACCATTGAAAAATCGTCATCATCTGATATATCTAGGCTTCCGTTTATTAGAGATGTAGAGTTCACTTTTTTATTTTTATCGAGATTAAGCTCCAAGCTGCTTCCATTTTCATCAAATGATACAGTAGCATAAGATTTTGGAGAAGATGTATATATAACTGCTCCTACTATTATTGCGATCGTTGCAGCAACACTAACCAATCTCTTGTAAATTCTACTCATATTATTCTTGCTTTTTTCCTTTTTTTCTTTAAAATCTATAACATTTGATTTCTCTTCATTTTCTTCGCTCTGGTCAGATAAAATTGCATTTTCTTCAGTATTGTATATATCTTCTTCTAAGAAGTATATCTTATCTCCAACCTTCATCCCTTCTTTATTGTTTATTCTTAAAAATTCTGATTCATTAGTCACAACTATCGAATACTCATCCTTAACTTCTATAATAATCCCTTTGTATAACATAATTATCTACCTTTCTTTATCCATAGTTTTAAATTTCTATATCCTCTAAATAGTATAATTATAACTGTTATAATAAATAACTTGCTCTTTCTAATTACTTTTTCGCTTACATCAAACCTGTCAGACATATTTTTTATAGGTAATCTCTTTTTCACAAACATGAAATCAGTTATATCTTTTTCTCTACTTGATTTTTCAGAAATATCTATTGCTTTTTCTCTTGTATCTTTGTGCTTTGGAGCTTCATTTACAAGTTCTTCAAAACCAAAGCCAAAATCGTCTATTTCCTCTTTTAATTTTTTTATCTCGTTTATTGTAAATTCTCTATTTAAATCATCTTTATCGTGATCTTCTAAATTATCTACTAAGTCAGTTCCTCTCTCTTTATAGTCTTCTATAGATTTATTTTTACTATGTTTATTTTCCTTTTCAAAGAAGTTTTTTAGTCTGCTTTCTATTACCAATCTTGAAAACGCATAAAAATCTCCTCTGCTTTCCTTGTACTTTTCTATAGCTTCAACAAAAGCCATCATTCCAATACTATACTCGTCATCATTTTCTATAGAAACATATCTTCCTGTAAATTTACTTATACACGAAATTATAAACGGTATATGTTTTTCTATAAATTCCTCAGTTGCTTGAGGCTCTATTATTTTTTCATTTTCCATAAAATCATATCCTTCTCTTTATAAAAAATTTTATTTTGAATTCTGCTATTCAACTCAAGATAATATTTAAATTTTATTATCGTTAGAATATTATTATTTATTATATAATACAATATTTTTTCATAATTTAGGTAAGTTTATTATTATATTTAAACTCAATTTTAACTAATTTTCTAAAAATTTTTCAAGATTTTTATTTATTTCAGGATAGTATTATTTTCAATGCTTTCAAGTTATTTATTTTAGCAGTAAATATATCAAATTTTCTAAAAAATTAAAAAAATTTTAAATTTTTGTGTTGACAGAAAAAAATCTCTGAGCTAAAATAAGAACCATAGAAAATGAATCACAAAATTTTCAGAAAAATATTTCAAATTTTTAATTATTAAACGAAAGGGAGAGAATGTTATGAAGACTTTAAAGAATAAACAGAGACGATTTTATTTTAGCCACTATTAGATTGGTTTGTATCGATTCCATGCGAATAGGTACAGGCCGTTAGGATTTTACGACTGTATCTATGTTGGCTAAGTTTCGATTTGTTTGTTTTGTAAAGTTTTTATAAAATATATCGGCCACATAGAACAAATACTATGTGGTTTTTTTATATCTATTTTTATATAAATTGTTTTTATATGAATATTGAAGCCGCATAGAAATATAAACTATGCGGCTTTTATTTTTACAATTTTCACTTTGAAAGTTTAGTTATTAAAAATAAAATCAAAAAAATTTTTAAGAGGAGTGTTTAAATTTATGATTTCAGTAGTTACACAAAGTTTAATTTTAGCAATTATGGCGATTGGGGTATACATTACCTTCAAAATACTAGACTTCCCAGATATGACAGCAGATGGAAGTTACACAATGGGAGCTGCAATATCAGCAGCAACACTTGCAGGAGGATTAAATCCACTAGTTGGAGTACTACTTGCAGTAGTTGGAGGAGCTTTAGCCGGAATGGTTACAGGACTTCTTCATATAAAGGTTAAAATATCTAACCTATTATCAGGAATACTTACAATGGGAATGCTTTACTCAATAAATCTTAGAATAATGGGAAAATCAAACATACCACTATTCACATTCCCTAACCTTTTCAAAGGTGATATACCACCAGTAGTAATAGCACTTATATTTGTACTTATAGCAAAAATATTACTTGATTTATTCTTAAAAACAGGGCTTGGATACACTTTAAAAGGTGTTGGAGATAATGAACAGATGATAAAATCACTTGGAATAAATATCGGAAATATAAAAATACTAGGACTTATGATATCAAATGCTTTAATATCTCTATCAGGAGCTCTAATGGCACAGTTCCAAGGATTCGCAGATGTAACAATGGGAATTGGTACTCTAGTACTTGGTATAGCATCAATAATAATAGGACTTACACTATTCAAAAAAATAAGAGCTGTCGAAGCTACAACAGCAATACTAATAGGTGCTTTCATATACCAGTTCACTATCTACTTCGCATTAAACTTAGGAATGCTTTCTACAGATCTAAAACTTATAAGTTCACTTGTAATAGTTGCATTCTTAGCAGTAGGTAATCTTCAGTTAAAGAAAAAAACAGCTAAAGAATAAAATTTATATTAAAAATACAGATAGAATTAAAACATAAAAAAGGAGAGATAAAAATGCTACAGCTTAAAAAAATAACTAAAACCTTCCCAAATCCATGTGGAGATGACAATACAGTTTTAAACAAACTTTCAATAGATATACCAGACGGAGAATTTGTTTGCATAGTAGGTAGTAATGGTACTGGTAAATCTACTCTATTAAATATAATCTCAGGATTATTAAAAGAAACATCAGGACAGATTTTATTAGATGGAACAGATATCAGTAATCTTCCTGAACATAGAAAAACTCAGGTAATCAGTAGAGTTTTCCAAAATCCAAGCTTAGGAACTTGTCCTTCTATGACAGTTAGAGAAAATCTTTCTCTAGCATTAAACAAAGGAAAACTTTTAAATCTTAGAAAATGCCTAAGACATACAGATGATAAACTTGAATCTTTATTAGAAGGCATATCTCTTGATTTAAAAAAATTCCTTGATACTCAGGTTCAGTTCTTATCAGGAGGACAAAGACAGTCATTATCGCTAATAATGTCTTGTTTAGCAGATCCAAAGGTACTACTACTTGATGAACATACAGCAGCTTTAGATCCAAAAACATCAAATGAGGTAATAGCTCTTACTAACGAAATTGTTAGAAAGAAAAACATAACTACTCTTATGGTTACTCATAACTTAAAACACGCTCTAGAATACGGAGATAGACTTGTTATGCTACACAAAGGTGAAATAGTAATGGATGTTAACGGCGAAGATAAGAAAAAAATGACTGTTGAAGACATTTTAGAAAAATTCGAATACGCTGTATAAAAAATACCAAATCAAATCAAAAAACTAAAAAAACGGAGGAAATTATTATGAAAATCAACAAAAAACTAATCGCACTTATAACTACAGGAATTTTATCCGTATCAATGCTTACTGGATGTTCTGGTGGAGGTGAATCTTCTTCGAATGAAGTTAAGAAAGTTGGTATAACCCAGCTTGTAGAACATCCTTCTCTTGACCAGACTAAAGAAGGATTCATAAAAGCACTAGAAGATAACGGATATAAAGACGGAGAAAATGTAGAAATAGATTATCAGAATGCTCAGAACGACAATCCTACTTCTCAGACAATAGCAAGTAATTTCGTAAATGATAAAAAAGATTTAATATATGCAATATCTACTCCATCAGCTCAGGCTGCATTCAACGCTACACAGGATATACCTGTACTATTCACAGCTGTAACTGATCCGGTAGAAGCAGGACTAGTAAAATCTTTAGATAATAAAGATGGCGGAAATGTAACAGGAACATCAGACTTCCTTTCAATAGACAAAACTATGTCTTTAGTTGAAAAATTAACTCCACAAGCTAAAAAAATAGCTGTTATCTACTCTACAAGTGAAGTTAACTCTAAAGTTCAGGTTGATTCTTTAAAAGAATACGCTAAAACTAAAGGTTGGGAAGTAATAGAAAAAGGAATCAGCGCATCTTCAGAAGTAAATCAGGCTATAACTTCAGTTGTTGGTAAAGCAGATGTTCTTTATGTTCCAACAGATAACCTAGTTGTATCTTCAATGCCTATAATAGCAAAAGTTGCTAATGAAAATAAATTACCTATAATAGCATCTGATGAAGGTTCTGTAACATCTGGAGCTCTTGCTTGTGGTGGTGTTGACTATTATCAGCTAGGATACAAAACTGGTGAAATGGCAGTTCAGATATTAAAAGGTGAAAAACAGCCTTCTGATCTAGCTGTAGAAACTATGGACGAACCAGTTATAACTATGAATGAAGATACTATGAAAACTTTAGGCATAGAAAAACCAGCTGATATGGACGTAAAACTTGTAAAAACAGAAAACTAAGATTTATTTATATAACGAAAAACAATTTAATAAATTTTCAAAAAACTCTTGACACTATGCATTTTATATTTTAGAATATATACAAGTTCAAAAGATAATCAATTTTCAGTAAATTAAAAGAATTGTAAAATATTATTTCAAGAACTAATAAATTATAACGAATTAAAAGGAGAAACTATCATGAAAACTAGACTTTATTATTACTATTATAACCTATATATTTAGAGGCTGTATCTAATAAAAACACTTTGTACGGATACAGACCTCGGTAAATACAATCCAGGGCTTTGTGTCTGTGCAGGTTATAATAAGTCAATTTTTATGAAGTTTCATTACTTATATATAAGCCGCATAGATTGAGAATTATGTGGCTTTCTTTTTTATAGTAATATAATAATCAATAAAAGCCATGTAGTCTTAAACTATATGGCTTTTATTTTTTCCCTGGAACTCGAATCATAACATTAAAAAATTAAAAATAGCATAATCGAAACTTCAAATAAAATAAATTAACTTGGAGGAAAATAAATTGAAATTAAATAAAAAATTATTATCTTTAGTATTATCATTAACATTAGGAGTAACATTACTTACAGGATGCTCAGGTAGCAGTGAATCTTCTGATTCAACTGATGAAGTTAAAAAAGTTGGTATAACTCAGTTAGTTGAACATCCAGCACTTGATCAGGCAAAAGAAGGATTTGTAGAAGGACTTAAAGAAAACGGATTTGTAGAAGGTGAAAACTTAGAAATAGATTTCCAGAATGCTCAGAACGACAACCCTACTTCTCAGACAATAGCAAGCAACTTTGTAAACGATAAAAAAGACCTAATATTCGCAATATCTACTCCATCTGCTCAGGCAGCATTAAACGCTACTCAGGATATCCCAATAGTGTTCACAGCAGTTACAGATGCAGTTGAAGCAGGACTTGTAAAAAGCAATGAATCATCAGAAAATAATGTAACAGGTACATCTGACGCAATACCAGTAGCTAAAGCATTAGAACTTATAAAAAAATTCGTACCAGATGTTAAAACAATAGGTGTTGTATGCAATACAAGTGAAATAAACTCTAAATTACAGGTAGATGCTTTAAGAGAAGCAGCTGAAAAAGAAGGAATAAAAGTAGTAGACAAAGGTGCAACTCAGGCAAATGAAGTTAACCAGGCAGTTGCAGCAGTTGCAAAAGAAGCAGATGTAATATTCGCTCCTACAGATAACTTAGTAGCATCTTCAATGCCAATAATAACTAAAGTAGCAACTGAAAACAAAATACCAGTTATAGGTTCTGAAGAAGGACATGTTGAAAATGGTGCACTAGCTTGCAACGGAATAAGCTACAAAGAACTTGGTAAAAAAGCTGGAGAAATGGCAGCTCAGATACTAAAAGATGAAAAACAGCCTTCTGAAATACCTGTAACTACACTTGATGAAACTGAAACAATAATAAACAAATCAACAATGGAAACACTTGGAATAAAAGATCCTCAGATAGAAAACGCAACATTTAAATAAGAATTAGAAAATGGCTGTTGTAGTATTTGCAACAGCCTATTTTTATGTATATAATCGCAATTATATTCCTACGTTAATGCTAGTTCTCTATCGGATTCGGAGCTACAGGCAAAATAGCGAATATATTAAAAAGGCTGTTTCAAATATTTTTAGAATGTAATCATCTTTGCTTAAAATCGCAAATAAATCAAAACCGACAATCTGCAAGCGCCTCGCAACTTTCAAATGTTTTATATTAATGTGCGAGGCGCTGAAGCCTGGAGGTGAGATTATTTGCGATTTCAAGCTTTTAGATATTATACTAAAAAATTTGAAACAGCCTCTTTCTATATATCACTATTTTGTTCCTGTAGATCCGAATCCACCTTTTCCTCTTTCTGAGTCAGTTAGTTCTTCTACTTCTACTACATTTACTTCGTATATTGGTTTTATTACCATCTGAGCAATTTTCATATGTTTTTCTACAACAAATGTTTCTTTCCCATGGTTTATAAGTATTACACCTATTTCTCCTCTATACCCTTCATCTATTGTTCCAGGAGTATTTAAAACAGTTATAGAATGTTTTAAAGCTAGTCCACTTCTTGGTCTAACCTGAGCTTCTGTCATATGAGGAAGCTGTATTGCTATTCCAGTTTTTATTAGTCTAGTTTCCCCTACTGGTATTTCAACTTCAGAAGTTGAGTAAAGGTCCATACCTGCATCGCCTTTGTGTGCAAAATTAGGTATTATCGCATCTTCATTTAATTTTTTTATTTTAAGTTCAAACATGTGTTCCCTCCATTATTGATAAATTTCTACATTTATTATATACTAAGTAAGTGCAATTTTGTATATAATTTAAATGTAAAGTTTTATAGAATCATTTATAAAATAAATTTTAAAAAGTTATAAATATATTTAAAGATTATAAAATAAGTAAAAAGGTGGCGAGCAGATGAAATTAATACTGGCAGAAAAGCCGTCAGTAGCAAAGACCATAGCCTCTTTCTTAGGTGCTAAAACAAGAAATAAAGGCTATTTCGAGGGAAATGGATATATAGTTACTTATGCTGTAGGACATTTAGTTTCCCTTTATGACGTAAAAGACTACGACAAAGAAAAATATTCTGGCTCTTGGAAAATGGAAAACTTCCCCTTTATTCCGCCAGATAAATTTAAATTTAAAGTAGATAAAAGCAAAAGAGAACAGTTTAATATAATAAAATCTCTAATTAAAAGAGATGATATTGAATGCATAATAAACGCAACCGATAATGATAGAGAGGGAGAGCTTATAGCATTTTTAATTTTCTTCCTTATAAAACCAAAAATTCCTATAAAGAGAATACTAGTAAATGAATGGACTCCTGAGGATATAACTAGAGGTATGGAAAACCTTAAGGAAAACAACGAAATGTTAAACCTTCAAGCTGCTGGATACACTCGACTTATAACTGACTGGCTTATAGGGATAAATTTCACATCAGTTGCTACTTTAAAATATGGAAACGGAAAAATGTTAAACATTGGTAGAGTTATCCTACCTACAGTTAAATTAATCTACGATAGAGATATGGAAATCAAAAATTTCGTACCTGAAACATATTACGAAATAGAAGGAAAGTTCGGAGCTGCGAACGGAACTTATAAAGGTAAGTACATATTTAAAGGAAAAGAAAGTAGAATCGACGATTTAGAAGAATGTCAGAAAATAGTATCTGATATAAAATCGGATAAAGGTGTTATAAAAGATAAGAAAGTTACAAATACTAAAGAATATGCTCCAAAGCTATTCTCCCTTACATCTTTACAGGGGTATATTACTTCTAAATACGCTAGATTTACTTCTGACAAGGTACTTAGTGTCTGTCAATCTCTTTATGAAGGAAAGGGAAAAGGTGGATTTATCACATATCCTAGAACAGACTCTATCTATCTAGAAGAAAGTTTAGCATCTAAAGCTGAACAGACTTTAAATAAAATAAAAGAAAATCTTCCTTATAAAGATAAAATCAAATTCACTAAAACTAAAAGAGTTTTTGACTCTTCAAAGGTAGATAGCCACAGTGCCATAATGCCTACTTACATACTTCCAACAGGACTTACTGAAGATGAGATGATAGTATACAACGCTATAAGAGATAGATTTGTCGCAAGCTTCATGCCTCCTGCAGAATTTGAAAATACAGATATAAAAACAGATGTAGACGGAAAAATATTCCAAACTAAAGGAAAAGTTCTAAAATCTAAGGGATACTTAGAAGTATATAATAAAGAAGATAAAAGTGAACTCCTTCCTTTTGTTGAAAAAGGAGAGGAAGTAGATGTGCTAGGTGTTGCACCAGTTGAAAAGCAGACTACTCCACCAAAATCATACACAGAGGATACACTTCTAAAAGCCATGAAAAACTGTGGTAAAAATGTATCTGATGACGATACAACTGTACTTTCTGGATATTCAATCGGTACATCAGCTACTAGAGCTGATGTCCTTAAAAAGATAAAAGATGTCGGTTATGTTAAAAAGAAAGGTAAATCATACTATATAACAGAGCTTGGAATAAATCTCGTTGAAATCTTCCCTGTAAAAGAGCTTTTAGACGTCGATTTTACAGGTAAACTAGAAAAAAGTCTGAGCGATATTCAGAAAGGACAATTCACTAGAAAAGAATACCTTAACAATATCTGCTCTTTCGTGGTAAGAAGTGTAAATACTATGAAAATGGATTCAAGAAAAAATATAAATCCAGAACACTATGTTTACAGTACTAAATATAAAAAATACGTCAAAGAATCTTCTCTAAAATCTATGGAAGAAAAAAGTAAATCTGGTGCTAAAACTACAAAGGCTAAAAAATCAGATTCAAGCTCAACAAAAGCATCTTCTTCAAAATCCACTTCAAAAGATTCTGGAGAAAAACAAAGCTTAGGTAAATGTCCTGTATGTGGTTCTAACGTATATGAATATGAAAAAGGATTCTTCTGTGAAAACTACAAAGAATGTAGATATGGAATTTGGAACGAAGATCAATGTTTTAAAAAGTTTAAAAAGAAACCTAACAAAACTATGGTAAAATCACTGCTAAAAAAAGGTGAAGCTAAAGTAAAATCATTTACCGATGCAAGTGGGAATAAGTTTGATGCTATAGTTAAATATCAAAAAAATCCAGCCAATGGAGCTTATGGTTGGATAATAGAAAGAATATAATTATAATAACAAACCAAAGGCGATTGAAATCTCTCAATCGCCTTTTATTTAGTAAATACTTAATACTGATGTATAGTCAGGATCTTTATATAAATGATCGAAGTATGAGTGGGCAGAGGTATATCCTATTCCCAATTTTCCTCTATTTTCATCTATAACCTTGTACTGATCCATAGCTTTTTTAGCTCTATCTCTTTCAGCTTCAGTTTCTGATTTATAGTATTCTCTTTTGTCTTCTGGTATATATTTTATGTATTTTGGTTTCATAAAATATCTAGCATCCTTTATTTTGTGCTCATCGCTAAGTCTTTTCAAAACTTCTCCATTTTTTCTGTGCATTATATGATCATCGTATTTATAATGATGTGCCACATGTGTAACACTTCCAAGTTCATTTTCAAATTTCAGCATAGTCTTTTCCATAAGTTCATAATGAGTTCCAGATTTATTATCATCATCTGCAAGTATTATTATATTCTTTTCTTTAACACCAAGTTCAAATAAAGCTGCTTTGAATTCATTATTTCTAAGTGTTTCTTTTTCTTTTCTAGAAAGTCCTTTAAATCTAGGATTTCTTGCAAAAACATTTACACCTGAACCATCTGAAACTAGTACAACATATACATTGTCAGCTCCACGCTCTTCTATTGCCTTTGTAATTGCACTAACTCCCCATAAAATTTCATCATCTTGATGTTGTGGATAAAATACAACATGTTGTTTAAAGCTTTTGTTTGTTATTTTATCAATTATATTATCTTGAGCACCTAAAGCTGTATTCGCTATTCCTAAAAACAAAATTGAAAGCATACTAATAATTATTTTTATTTTTTTATTTTTCATATTATCACCTCTAGTATTCTTTATTTTGTAAACAAGTTATTACTTTGATTTTGCATATATTAACATACTTCATTATTTAATGCTAGGATATGGCTAATCTTGTTATAATTTGTCATAGTTTAAGGTGATTTTTTAATAAATTAAATCAATTTTGTATTATTATTTAAATTTTATATGAATTATTATATTAAAATATAACAATTTTGTATTTTTTAAAACTAATTTTCTTTAAGATATAGCTATTCTCTTCACCTTATTCCAAACTTTTTTGTATCTTGGCTCTACAGTTTCTTTCATAGCACATATTTTATCTGCCATACAAACTAACCAACCTTCTTTTGTTTTTGGCGGAACTGGTGTCAGTGGAAACATATGCTTCTTAATTATATCTTCTTCTATTTCTGAAATATCAAAATCTCTCATAGCATTTTTTAAAGATTTCATTGGATGGAAAAATCCATGCCACTTGTGACTATCATCCTTTTCATGCCAATCGTATAAAAAATAATCGTGAAGCAACGCACCTCTGATAAGTGCTTCTTCGTCTACATCTATATTAAATTTCTCAGCAAGTTCTAAACTCTTTTTAGCAACTAATATACTATGCTCATATACAGAAACATCTCCATGCTGAATGAAATTTTTAGTTTCTTTAAATCTACCTTTTTCTTCTAATATTTGTATCATGTCGTTTATTTTTTCCATAAGCATGCCCCCTTTGTTCATACTTATATTAACACTTTTTCCTTAATTAGTTCTAAAGTTTTTATAAAAAATAATTAATTATTGTAAACTTATTTCGAATTATTTTCTAATTATTTTTCATCTACTTCTTTTTCTTGTTCTAGCTTTTCTTTATCTAATTTTGCATAATACTCTTTAGCTTCCCTATCTGCTTTTTTAACTTTTTCAACTACATCATCTTTATAAATATCAGTAGTTGTTATTATTTTTTTTCGAAATATACCACACTATTTACAACATATATAATAAATACATAACAAATAATAATACATCATATTATTATCATTCATTTTTTCTTAATATATTCATAAACCTCAAATATAAAAAGCACAGAAAACTATACTACAGTATAATCTTCTGTGCTAATCTTTTACATCTTATCTATAGATAACTCTTTTTTTAATTTCAACTTAATTCCAGATATCCTACAAATTTCTCTAAGTGCAACCTCTAAAATAGCATTTGAAACATGTACTTCTTTTGGTCTTTTAGAAAATATCTGATGAATAAATTTATCTGCTATTGACTTAATTATATTATCAGATGGACTCATATATATTTCATCCTCTATTTTTTTATTATTTCCAAATACAAAAGCTATAGAAATTGTATATTTATTATAAGTTCTATCATAATAAAGCTCATTTGGAACAAATATTTTCAATTCTAGAATTCCTTTGTGTTCGTTTATACCTTCTAAGAGCATTATATCCTTTTTATCTTCTATCTTTATTTCTTCAAATACATAATCCTCTATTAAAAGTGGTTTAAACCTAGATTCACCTATACTTCCATCTTCTTTCAATTCAACATAAAATATTTCATCTAAAAGAAGAGAAAACTTTTTATCAGATTTTTCATATACTTCTAGAGCTCTTTCTAAAATTTTAAAGTTTTCAATAGTAGAAGATACTTCTTCTTTATTTAATGTCATAAAATCGAATCCTGGTTCATCTTTTACAAAGTTTAACCAATTTCCTCTTCCTCTATATTTATAACCTAATTCTTTTATAATTTTTCTTTGAGTTTCTTTTAAATCCTCTCTATCATCCCAATAACAAGCTATTTTATTCTGTGAATATATTACATAATCTAATGGTATATTTAGTTTTTTATATTCATATTCTCCAAGAAGTGAATTAAAGGCTTCTTCTCCTTCAAACATTTCTATTCCTTTCACCATTTCCATAAATCCTCTTATTCTATAATATAATACATCTTCAGAGAATTCCCTTTTAACAGCTATTATATGATTGGTCATTATATTTTCCCAAGGTTTTAATTGACCTATTCTTGTAGCAATTTCATAAAGTTCACGCCATTGTTCTATTGTCGCTTTTTCATAATTTCTCTTTTTGGGTGTAATATTGCTCCAAACATACTCTAATAATATTTGTTTATAACGTCTACCTTTAGCGTCTACCTTATATTCATTTTTTTCAGATTCTACAAATTCAGATTTAGATAATTCTTCATTAGAAACTTTTTTAATTTTATTTGCATCATCTACTACATCTGGCTCAAACTGCTCTGGATAAATATTACTTCCTTCATACGCACAAACTCCCATTCTAGGAGAATTACAAATTGGTAGTACATATTCTGGAATATCTTCTCCATTTTCTAAGCATTCATCACACCAAAAAATATTATTATCAAACGATATACCTTCTGGTGTTATCCATTTTGCTTTGTTTTTTCTGCAATTTTGACATATAAATTGAGGAGGATTATTTCTTGATAAAATTTCTACATCATTATCTAACTTTTTCCCTCCAACCCTATGTCTATCTACTTTTAAAGTTAATTCTGTAGTTGAACCATAGTCGTATTCATATTTAAATTTTTGACCTACTTCAAGAGCATCTTTTAATTTATAATCCATGCTTTTTACTTGTGTTCTTCCAAAAATACTTGCTAGAAAATCATCATCACTACAAAATTCATCATTAGGAATAATATCATAATTTATATTACCTACTATAAATGAGCTCAAATGACCGCAACATTCAACCCAAATATCTCTTATAAAGCTATCTAATTCTCTTAAAGTTGCTTTTTCATTTATCTCTATAATTATCCAATAATCTTTGTCGTATTTGTCTGAAATAGATATTTGAAAATATCCTTGCTTACTTCTTTTATTTTCTTCTTTAAAACTTTCTTCTCTCTTTTTACAAGTGTCCAAATGACGCAACATTCCACCTTTAGTGTATTCTTTTCCACAATACTTACAAAATCCTTTACTTTTTTCAGACATAGAATCATCCTCTTTTCTATTTTCAATTTAACTTCTTACTCGAATTTTATCATATTTTAAAAAAAGTGTGTAGCTAGAAAATTAGCTACACACTTTTTTTATCTACTATTTAATTATTTATTTTTTGTGAATAGAACACTTATTAATGTTTTTAGTATTTGCAGTAATGCTGCACATCCTATAAGCGGACTTATAAGATAAAATGCTGTGTACGTGTCTTTTGAGTTTAGGATTGTAAACCCACAGTATAGTACTGTCATTAACAACGTAAGAACAATCATTGATATTTTTACATTCTTCTTTCTAATAAAATATAAAATTATTGTTATTAAAGTTAACAAAACAATTATCCCAACAGCCATGCTCTTCATACTCTGTAAATTACTATACTGCTCTTCTATCATCATATTTTTATACATAACAAATCTAGCCATCCCCATTTTTCTAGGTGTAAAATAATTTACAAGATACGCTCCTACTAAAAATGCTATCTCTAATAAATTTACTATCCAATATATTACTTTATTCATTATTATTTCGCTGCCTTATCGTTTGATAATTCTCCAACTGTTGTATAAACACAATCATCACTAGCTGGATCTCCTACCTGAACAGGGTTGCTGTCATCCATCTGCCATTCATTCCATCCACCATCGAATACAGTCATGTTTGTCATTCCATTTTCATAGCATATTAACCATGGTACACAAGCTCTCCAACCAGTTCCACAGTAGAATGAAAGTTCGTTATCTGTAGTGAAATCACAGTCAGACCATAATTCTTTCATCTGATCCATATTTATGCAAGTTCCATCTTCATTAAGATAATCATTCATATTGTATGGATCTGTTCCAGCATGTCCCCAAACCGCTCCTTTTGGTTCAGCTGCTTTATTTATATAGCTATATCCACTAGTTTTTCCTAAGAATTCATCTTTACTTCTTATACTTACTAGTTTGAAATTATCATCATTTTCTAATTTATCTTTAGCATCTTCTATAGATAACTGATATTCTGGATGTGCTGGTATTTTTGTTCCAAAGTCTTCAGCTTTTTTAGCTTCAACTACCTCTGTTTCTGTTTTATATCCAGCTTTTTCCCAAGCTTTTATTCCACCATTTAATACTTTAACATTATCTACTCCTGCCCAAAGATAAGCAAATGCAACTCTTGAAGTCGCTGATATATCATCTCCGTAAAGTATAACTGTCGTATCTTTTGTTATCCCATTATCTAATATACCTTTTTCCATTTTTTCTGGTGATACTAAGTTCCATACAGGCCCTTCTTCTACACTATCTGTGTTTATATGTATAGCTCCAGGTATATGACCTTTTGTGTAACTAGGACTATCTTTATAAGTTCCCCAAGATACTTCACCTACAATATATTTTTCAGATTCTTTCTGGTTTCCATCTATAACACTCTGAACCCACTCAGGTGTTACAAATACAGTTTTAGTGTCAACTGCTTCAGCTGTTACTTTTTCTGTATTAGTATCAGCTTCTTTTGATTCTTCTTTTGATGAGCAACCAGTAAGCACACCAAGAGAAAGAACCGCTGTTAGTAAAAGACTAACTAATTTCTTATTCATATTAAATTCCTCCTTTTTAATATTTTCATTTTTATTTTATTATCTTAACTTTATTAGGTCAAATATTAAATTTCTATTTTATACAGATTTTATATAGTTTTTTTCTATACTAGTATAGTTAATCTTTATAAGTGTTATCAATTATTAAATAAATACATCAAGCCTAGATATTCATTTATAGCATAATTAAATATATAATATTTTAATAAATTGGGAGGAATTAAAATGAAATATAGAAAAGCTACACTAGATGATATTAAATCTTTATCTGAAATACGAAAAAAACAATTAATCGATGAAGGTAGTTCACCAGATAAAGATATAAATCAAAATCTTTTTGTCTGCTTCAAAAATGGAAAAAACTGTCTATTTAAAATTTGGTTTTAAAGAGTCTGATGAATGGCTTCAAATGGATACATTTAAATAAATTATAAAAAAGTGTGTAGCTAGAAAATTAGCTGCACACTTTTTTTATTTTAATTATAACATTTTTGCTCTTAATTCTTCATTTGATAATGGATGTAAATAACTTGGCGCTACATCAAATGGAGTTTTGCATCCTTTCATACCTTCCTGATTCATACGGTATGCTGCTCTAGCATAAGCAACTAACACACTTGAAGTGAATTCTGGGTTAGAGTCAAGCTGTAAGCTGTATTCTATAACATGTTTATTTTCATTTTCCCATCCAGTTTTACCACTGTATATTACAAATCCACCATGAGGTATTCCACCATGTTCTCTCTGAAGTGTTTCTTCATCTATGAAATGTACTGTTGTATCATATTCATCGAAATAGTTAGGCATTGTAACTATTTCTTCTCTAATTCTATCTAAATCTGCACCTTCTTCTGCTACAGCAAATACTTCTCTTGTATGTTTCTGACGAGTAGTTAGGGTTGGATTAGCTCCACTTCTAACTGCATCTAATGCTTCTGGTACAGGTATTGTGTACTGTCTAGCATCTTTTATCCCTTCAACACGTCTTACTGCATCACTATGTCCCTGGCTAACACCTTTTCCCCAGAATGTATATGCTTCTCCTTCTGGTAATATTGCACTAGCGTAAACACGATTTAATGAGAACATACCTGGATCCCAACCAGTTGATATAACTGCTATTTTATTTGATTCTTTACATTCTGCATCAACTGCTGCAAAATGTTCTGGTATTCTTGCATGTGTGTCAAAACTATCAACTACATTGAAGTATTTAGCAAACTCTTTAGTCTGTTCTGGTAAATCTTTTGCACTTCCTCCGCATAATACCATAACATCTATATCATCTTTCATATTTACTGCATCTTCCATTTTATATACAGGAATATTTGCATCATGTGGATGTATGCTACTTGGATCTCTTCTTGAGAATATTCCTACTATTTCCATATCTTTTGTTTTACTTACGGCTGATTCTACACCTCTCCCAAGGTTTCCATAGCCAACTATTCCAACTCTTATCATAGTTAAACCTCCATCGTTTATAAAATATAGTATAATAATATCATTAATTCTTTTTGTTTGTATATATATTTTTTTAAAAATTTTGAAACTATTATGAGCAAATTTTTCAATTTTTTCGCAAATATTTAATACCCTTCAACTTCTTCTTTCAAACATATAAAAAGACAACTAATATTTTTAACTAGTTGTCTTTATATTCTATAATTATTTATTTTCTATCTTTTAAATCTTTTTCAATATTTCTTTTCCAATCACCACTTAATTTTTCATCGCAGCATCTCATCATTTTAACAGCATCAGAAACTGCCTCATAGTTTAATTCTATTCCTTTTTCGTCACAACAAAACTCAACTGCATAATCTTCTTCAATTCCAAGATTTTTAGCCTCACCTATTGCATCTATATTCGCACCTAAGAAAAGAAACTCCCAATTATTTTCTTCTTTAGCTCTTTCAATTAATCTTTTAACATCATGATATCTGTATTTTTCACTGGCATTTTCAAGTCCATCTGTCATAATAACGAAAACAGTTTTTTCAGGAATATCTTCTTTTCTTGCATATTTGTGAATATTTCTTATATGTTTTATAGACTCTCCAACAGCATCCAAAAGTGCTGTACAACTCATACAAACATAATCTTCCTCTGTAAGTTCTTTAACTTTATTTATATCAACTCTATCCAAAACCACATCTTGATTATCATTAAAAAATACAACAGATATAAGAGCATCTCCTTCTTCTTTTTTATGCTTCTTTATAAGTGAATTAAATCCACCTATTGTATCACTCTCTAATCCGCTCATAGATCCTGATTTATCAATTATAAATACTAGTTCAGTCAAATTTTTCATACCATCATCTCCCATTTATATTTTTTCTCTATATTCACAGTATAGAATATTTCAAAATACAAATGGTCGCACAATAGGTGACAATTAAAAATCGACCTATATATTATAAATCTAACAAGATATTCAATCAATCTAATAATCTATTCTTTAATCTAACATCCTATTAAATTTTCTCCAAAATCATATAAAATATCATTTACTTCTAATACATCATATATTTTATTTTCTATACAATACTCAATTATAATATCAAATCTGCTACTATGTGTTAACTTATACCCAGCCTTCCCAATAAAATCATCTGTTTCATCCAAATCTAATTCAAAAGCTAATGCAAATGCAATTGCAGTTATTTTGCTAGGCCTATAATCTGGATTATTCTTTATCTTTGAAAAATGCTTTCTATCTATATTCGCCTTTCTATAAACATCTGATGTCTTAAGATTTCTTTTTTCTATAATAAAAAGAAGCTCCTCAGAAAAAGATTTCTCTAACTGTTGCTCCAAATCATATTCAGATATTTTTCTTCTATGCTTCAGAAAATCTGGCATCTCACAAACTTTTACATCCTCATCAATTTGCAAACACTTTTCCTCTAATGGCAAAGAACTTATACCAACATCATTAAATAATATATCTTGATCTACATATCTATCTTTTATATATTTACTAATATCATCAAAAAGTTTACTACTTATTCTTTCATTCATATGATCACCTTCAAACTAAATAAAATCATTACTAATTACATTTTATATATAATAAAGAAAATAATCAAAATTTTTCTTATAAAAGAGGATTTTTGATAAAAATATAGAAATTCTTATTAAAGGAATTAAGGAGGGATATACTATGCTAAACAAAAGAATATCTCCAAAAGAAATATACAGTCCAATACTACTATCTTGGAACAGAATAAAAGATGACGAAGAAGAATTTGATGATGAGGAATTCGATGACGAGTACTACGATGAATTCAACGACGATGAAGATTACTTTGAAGATGAGGACGATAACTTCGATTACTTTGACGACTAAAATTAAATAAAATGTTATTAGCCTAGGCTAATAACATAAAAAAGGCTACTAAGCAATGCTTAGTAGCCTCATTATTTACTCTTGCAATAAATCGAGGATGTTATACCCTTTCGACAATCTGCAGAACATTTTTTCTTATTTTGTTAGCTTGAAAAGCTAACATTTAAATCAGAAAAATGTTCGAAGCCTGGAGAAAGGTATAATTCCGAGATTTTTAGTATCTTGGGTTCTTTATAGAAGCCTGTGCAGCTGCAAGTCTTGCTATTGGCACTCTGTATGGAGAGCAAGATACATAGTTTAATCCTGTGTTGTAGCAGAATTCAACTGAAGATGGTTCTCCACCGTGTTCACCACATATACCAAGTTTTAATTCTGGTTTAACACTTCTACCTAATTTAGCACCCATCTGAACAAGTTTTCCTATACCTTTCTGGTCTAGTACCTGGAATGGATCTTTTTCAAGTATTTCTTTTTCTACGTATTCACCTAAGAATTTACCAGCGTCATCTCTTGAATATCCGAATCCCATCTGAGTAAGGTCATTAGTACCGAAACTGAAGAAGTCTGCAACTTCTGCTATTTCATCAGCAGTTAAGCAAGCTCTTGGTATTTCTATCATTGTACCTACTGTGTAGTCAACTTTAACACCTTTTTCTTCCATAACTTTTTCAGCTGTTTCTTCTATCATTCCTCTTATAAGTTTTAATTCGTTTACTTCACCTACTAGTGGAACCATTATTTCTGGATGAACTTCTACACCTTTGTTTATTGCTTCTATAGCACCTTCTATTATAGCTCTAGCCTGCATTACGCATATTTCTGGGTAAGTAACAGCAAGTCTACAACCTCTGTGTCCTAGCATTGGGTTGAATTCTTCAAGATCAACTATTCTCTTTCTTATTTCTGATTCATCTATTCCCATACTTGCTGCAAGTTCAGCTATTGTTTCATCATCCTGTGGTAAGAATTCATGTAGAGGTGGGTCAAGAAGTCTTATATTAACCGGTTTACCTTCCATAACTTCGAATATTTCTAAGAAGTCCTGTCTCTGCATTGGAAGTATTTTAGCTAAAGCTTTTTCTCTCTGTTCAACGTCTTTAGAAAGTATCATTTCTCTAACTGCTGGTATTCTATCTTCTTCAAAGAACATGTGCTCAGTTCTACATAATCCTATACCTTCAGCACCAAATTCTACTGCTGCTTTAGCATCTCTTGGGTTATCTGCGTTTGTTCTAACCATCATCTGTTTAGTTTCATCAACCCAGTTCATTAATTTTTCGAAGTTTCCTGTAACTTCTACTGGAGACTGTTTAACTTCTCCTAAGTATACTTTACCAGTTGAACCATCTATTGATAAGAAGTCACCTTCTTTTATAGTAAGTTCTCCTGCTCTTATTTCTTTAGCTGCTTCGTCAACTTTTATTTCTCCACAACCAGCTACACAACATTTACCCATACCTCTGGCAACAACTGCTGCATGAGATGTCATACCACCTCTAGCTGTTAATATCCCTTCAGCTTTTACCATACCTTCTATATCTTCTGGAGAAGTTTCCTGTCTAACAAGAAGAACTTTTTCTCCATCTTCAACTGCAGCAACAACATCGTCAGCATTGAAGTAAACTTTACCACAAGCTGCACCTGGAGATGCTGGAAGACCTTTAGCTAATACAGTAGCTTCTTTTAAAGCTTTATCTTCAAATGTTGGATGTAATAATTGGTCTAACTGGTTAGGTTCAACTCTCATTATAGCTTCTTTTTTATCTATTATTCCTGCTTCAACTAAATCAACAGCAACGTTTATAGCAGCTTTAGCTGTTCTCTTACCATTTCTAGTCTGAAGTATGAATAATTTTTCATTTTCTATAGTAAATTCTATATCCTGCATATCTTTGTAATGATTTTCAAGTATCTGAGTTACTTTTACGAACTGGTCGTATATTTCTGGCATTACATTCTGAAGAGTAGATATATCCTGTGGAGTTCTTATACCTGCAACAACGTCTTCACCCTGTGCATTTATTAAGTATTCACCGAATAATTTATTTTCTCCAGTAGCTGGGTTTCTTGTGAAAGCAACACCTGTACCACTTGTTTCACCCATATTACCGAATACCATTGACTGTATATTTACTGCTGTACCAAGTTTATGAGATATATCGTTTAATTTACGATATACTATAGCTCTTGGGTTGTTCCAAGATCTGAACACTGCTTCTATAGCAAGCATTAACTGTTCTTTTGGATCCTGTGGGAAGTCAGTTTTAACTTCTTTTTTGTATATAGCTTTGAATTCTTCAACTATACCTTTTAAATCTTCAGTAGTTAAATCAGTATCGAATTTGTATCCTTTTTCTTCTTTAACTCTGTCTAATACGTTTTCAAATTTATATTTTGGAACTTCCATAGCAACATCTGAGAACATCTGTATGAATCTTCTGTAACTATCATAAGCAAATCTTTCATTCTGAGTTGCATCTGCTAATCCTAATACACTGTTATCATTTAAACCAAGGTTTAATATAGTATCCATCATACCTGGCATTGAGAATACAGCACCTGAACGAACTGATACTAATAAAGGATTTTTAGTGCATCCTAATTTTTTACCCTGTAATTCTTCTAATTCTGCAAGATGTTTTTCTATTTCTGCTACGATTTCTGCTCTTATAGTTTTTTCATTATCGTAGTAATCATTACAAGCATCTGTAGTTATTGTAAATCCCTGAGGAACTGGTAGTCCTATTTTAGTCATTTCTGCTAAATTGGCTCCTTTACCTCCTAGTAAAGATTTCATTTCTTTACTACCTTCACTAAAACTATAAACATACTTAGTTTCCATTTTTTAACCCCCATTAAATTTAAAAATTTATAACCTTAAACTTTTTGATATTATATTTATTTAAAGTGGTTGTATTTTTCAACCACTATTTAACATTTTTTACACACTTTACATTCTATTCAATTACGTTAGAATTATATTTCTCCGTCCTTGAATATGTTTAACCCATTTTCTTTCATTATATCTAGAATTATTCCAGCTGTTTCTTCTATAGCCTTATTTGCTACATTGATAACTGGACATCCTAATCTTTTGAATACGTTTTCAGAATAGTCAAGCTCATCTAGTATTCTTTCAAAGTTAGCGTAGTTTGCTTTGCTTGAAAGTCCTAATGCTTTAAGTCTTTCAGTTCTGATTTCATTTAATTTTTCTGGTGAATTAGTAAGCCCTATAATTTTTTTAGTACTTACTTCAGATAATTCTTTTGGAATCGGAACTTCTGGAACTAGAGGAACATTTGCCACTTTTATATGTTTATTAGCTAAATACATACTAAGTGGAGTTTTTGATGTTCTTGATATACCTACAAGAACTAAATCAGCTTTAAGAACTCCTCTTGGATCTTTACCATCGTCATACTTAACAGCAAACTCTATTGCGTCTATTCTCTTGAAGTATGATTCATCTAACTTTCTTATTATTCCTGGTTCTCTTTTTGGTTTTTTTTCTAAACGACTGCTTATTTTTTTTAGCATATCTGACATAAGGTCTATTGAGCTGATTCCTTCTCTTTCTGAGAATTCTGTTATAATATCGCACATTTCATCTTCAACTAATGTGTAAACTACTATAGCATCTTCTTTTTTAGCATTTTCTAATATATCTAAAAGCATTTCCTTTTCTGTTACAAAAGGAAATCTTTTTATCTCGTATGGATCACGACCGTAGAACTGTGACATAGCCGCCTTTATCATATTTCTAGCAGTTTCTCCAATCGAATCAGATATTGCATATATCATCAACTTATTATCCACTGACATTCCTCCTAACTATCTACCATTTCTAAAAATAATTTGGTTATATTCGTTTTAGATATTCTTCCAACAACTCTCATTTTTGACTCATCGTCCTTATCTCTTTCAACTATAGGAACTGAATCAACTTCATGCTCTATTATCTTTTTAGCTGCTGTAGTTATTGAATCATCTTTATTCAACGTTACTATGTTAGGCATTCTAGTCATTATCATACCAATAGGCATCTTATTTATATCTGCACCACCTATTGTTGCCTTTAGAAGGTCTTTTCTTGAAACAACACCACATAGATTGTCATTATCGTCAATTATAACTATACTTCCTACATCAGATAGGAACATTGTAACAATTGTATCGTATATACTCGAATCTTTCTTTACTAGTGTTGGAATACTCATAACACTTTCAACTTTTCTCTCTTTTATATTACTTCCTATTAGATTGATTTCGTTTACTCCTGAGTAAAAATATCCAACTTTAGGTCTTGCATCAAGTATTCCTGTCATAGTTAATATGGCAAGATCTGATCTAAGTGTAGCACGAGTGACATTTAAACTTGCGGCAATTCTTTCACTTGTTATAGGTTCATGTTCCTTAACTATATCTATTATCTTTAACTGCCTATCATTAAGCTGAATTTTAATCACCTTCCTCCATTGTGCTATACTTTATTCCTTAGCACGCTTATATTGTATATTATATAACCTTATGTACCATTCTGTAAATAGAAAAATTATATTTTATTTATAAATACAGTACATTATTTATAATTTATACCATATTTATGATATATTAATATATTTTTTATGTCTATTTACATGATATCAGCTCATCCTATTTATAATTATAACTCATATTTAATGTATTATAAATAGTATATTATAATTTTTCTATTTTATTTTTTATTTTCTTTTAATAATTAATTATTTTTGAATATTTTCTAAGCTTTTATCTTTAATTTTTAATTAATTATATTAAATATACCCTATGTATTTAAAATACATACAATCTTTTTAAAGATTTTTAAATAAATTGTTATAGACTAATCTATTATTTAGTATGTTTTATTTGTATTAATAATGAATAATTAAATATATTTTTTGATTTTCAAATTTATATAAAATTTCAATAGTTTTTTTCTATTTTTAATTGCTATAGATTATATTTTATTTATAATCTTTTATTTTATTGACGCAAATTATTTTTTTCTATATTCTTAATTTGAGGTGATAAATTATGATAACAACAAATGAAGTTGCAGAATTATTTGCACAGGGATTCGACTGCTCTCAGGTAATTGTTTCTTATTTTGCAGAAGATTTAGGAATTGATGACAAAACAGCAAAAAAAATGGCTGCTTGTTTTGGAGCAGGTATGTTTGCCGGAGAAACATGTGGCGCATATGCTGGTGCATTAATGGTTATAGGTCTAAAATATGGTCATTATGAGCCAAATACTCCAGATGTCAAAAATCAAAACATAGGAAAACTTATGGAATTCAAGCAGAAATTCGCAGAAAAACACAACTCTTGTGTATGTAAAAATCTACTTGATGGCTTAAATCCATCTATACCTGAAGATATGAATGTATTACTAGAAAGTGGTAAAATGATGTCATTCTGTCCTCAGCTAGTAGTAGATATAATAGAAGTTTTAGAAGAAATATTATAAAAAAACAGCTGTTGTAATTTTATTTTTACAACAGCCTATTTTTTATTTATTTGTTATATATTTTATTCAGTTGTACATCCACCACAACTTGATCCTTCTCCAGCGCAACAAGCATAGCAGTGTTTTCCAGTTATTATATTTCTTACTTCTATTCCATCTTTACATAAATCAAATATGTTTTTCTTTCCCTCGATTTCAAGATCTTCAGCCTGGTTGAAGTCACAGTCGTAAACCTTTCCATCCCAACCTACTGATATCTGATCTCTACACATCATATTTTCTACAGCACTTTCATTGAAACTTCCTTCTAGTTTACACATATATGGTACTAGATTTCCACTTCTTTCAAGAAATGCTCCAAATCTTCCTATTGGATTGTTTATTATATTAAATACACAGTTAAATACTATTCCATGATCAGCAAATAATTTTGATTTATACTGTTTTGTTAAACTTTCCTGAGATGGTGGGAAGAATGCTCCACCTGGATTGTATACTAAGTTTAATACTAAGTCTTTATCTTTTCCGTATCCAAGTTCATTTAATCTCTGAAGTCCAGATATTACTTTTTTAAATACTCCTTTACCTCTCTGTCTATCACAGTCTTTTTCTGAGTAGTATGGTAAAGATGCAACCACTTCTATTTTATTTTCAGCAAATTTTTCTGGAAGGTGAGTATATTCTTCTTCCTGAAGTATTACTATATTACTTCTAACTATTACTCTATCAACTAATTTTGCAGATTCTTCCATGAACCATTCAAAATTAGGGTTCATTTCTGGAGCACCACCAGTTATGTCTATTGTAGTAAATGAAGGATTCTTTTTAACTAATTCTAAACAAGCTTCCATCACTTCTTTTGGCATTATTTCTTTTCTATTTGGACCTGCTTCAACATGACAGTGTTTACAAGCTAAGTTACATAAAGTCCCTATATTTACCTGTAAAGTTGATAAATTTTCGTTAGTTTTTAGCCATTCTTTATGCTCTACTTTTTCTGCAAATGGTGTTATACATTCAAGACAGTCTAATCTATTCATAATAAAATCCCCCTAATTTTATAATTCCAATTTGTTTGCATTATTTTTCATCTGAACTCCGAATGCTAGAGTTGCTCCACCACTTATAGCTGCAGCAACGTGAAGAGCTTCTGTCATCTGTTCCTGGTTAGCACCACTTTCTAAACATCCAGTAGTATATGCATCTATACAATATGGACATTTAACAGCGTGAGCAACTGCTAATGCTATTAAAGATTTTTCTCTCTTTGTTAATGCTCCATCTTCAAATACTGATCCATAGTAACTCATGAATTTATTCCATAAATCCGGAGCATCTTCACCTATTATACCTGAGCCAAATTTCATTAAGTCTTCTTTTTCAAAATAACAATCCATTTTTAATTCCTCCAATTCCTATTTATATAAAAATCGGTATTTTCACAGGAAATATTAATATATTTGAAGTTCAAAATACGATTTTTATCGACTACTTCTAATTTTTTGATATATACTTACTATCTTTTAAACTTAAACTTCATCCTATTAGTTAAACTTTTTATTCCCTTTTCTGGCTTTTCATCTATTTCAAGAATTTCATTTAATATATGAAGTACATTCTCTGCTCCACCACGTCTAAAGTTTCCAGCACACGATGCACAGTAAACATAGAAATCATCTCCACCTTTTTTTATTGCATCACTTGTAAATCCTGCTGATAATTCACTTTCTTTAGCAGAAGCACAACCTCCTAATCCGCAGCACTGAGCTTTTATTATTTCAACTTTCTTATCGTCATCTCCCAAATTATCAGTATTTGGTAGGAATTTTTCTATATCTTTAAATATAAACCTAGCTTCTTTATCTGGACATGGCATAAATATCTTCATATCTCTATCCAATTTTTTGCCTATATTTAATTCATCAAGCTTCTGATAAATGCTTACAACCTTCGCATCTATTTTATTTCTTAGGAAGTAATAGCAGTTAGGACAAAGCATAACTACCTCTTCCACATCTCTTTTTTTCAACTCTTTATTTATATTATCTATTATTTTTTCAGCCTCTTTTTTTAGTCCTAGTTCAGATATAGGCTTACCACAACAATCATAAACCGTATCTATTCCATGTTCTTTTAAGATAGATGATATTTTATTTGTCGCACTAGGATAAAAAGATGGAAAGTTGCAGCCTGTAAATAACACAGTCCTACTATTTGCTGCTTTATAATTTTTAAACTTATAGTTTATTTTTTCTTTTAATAGCATTGAATACCCGTCCTCTGCTATTTTATCACCGTTCTTTTCAACAGAATCTTCTCTCATCATAAGTGCTATTTTTCTTCCATCTATATCCTCAGGACATACTCTCTCACAATCTCCACATAAAAAACAATTATATGCAAGATCTGGTCTTTTTGAAAAATCTGCTAAATTTAGTCCGTATTTATCTAAAAAGCTGCAATTCTTAGTACACAGCCCACATTCAATACAATTAGCCACTTCATTTTGAAGTTTTTCCTGTACTTCCATATTACTCACATCCAATTTTTAATTATTTTAATCAAACTATTTATATTTAGGCTTATTTATACATAGATGCAATTTTATCTATATCTTCTCCATCTCTATACATCTTTTGAAGAACTTGCATCCTATACATAGTCTTTAATTTTCCATTTTTTTCAAATCTTATACCTGAAGTTGTTATATACGAATCTATTTGCTCAACTGGATATTTTTCCTTCATGTCAATAGATAACTGATAGTCTTCCATAAGTGGTATACTTCTGTATCCTCCATTTTCAAAGAACACATTTCTATCTATAAAAATCCCCTGATCTCCAAATGCTATTTTCCTATGTTTCACTCTAAAATTAGACATAAATCCACATATCTTCATTAGAATTCCTCTACTATCAAATCTTAGCTTTGCACATCCAAACTTGACACCTCTATTTACAGCTGCTTCTATCTTTTCTAAAATATCAGATTCTACTTGACTATCACAATGTAAGAAAAATAGTGTATCCCCTATAGATGCCTTTGCCCCATTATTCATCTGATTTGCTCTACCTTTTTCAGATTTTATTAGCTTATAATTAGGTTTATCTTTTATTCTCTCATCTATAATTTGACATGTCTTATCCTTACATCCACCATCAGAAAAGATAACTTCAAAATCTCCAGTAAATTTTTCTAAATTATCAATAATTTTTCCTATATTATTTTCTTCGTTATATACTGGTATTATTATTGAAATATAATCTTTTTTTATACTCATTATACTTATTCCTTGTACATATTTACTCTATTTTTTTCTTTTCATCGTCCTTTGCAGGCATTACTTTTTTAGCTAGCACTAAAGAAACTACTGTTAATATTACTAAAAGTGCTATTGCAATCATGAAATTAGGGTCACCCATATCTAATGCTTTATCTCCTATATTTATAAACACTAGTGTTCCTGGGAATATCCCAACCATAGTAGCTATTATATAACTTTTAAAACTCATTCCACTAAGACCCGCGCCATAGTTTATTACATTGTACGGAACTGCTGGAATTAATCTAAGTACAAATATTATAAAGAAAGATTTTTTGCCATCTGCCTCTATAAATGCCTGCCACATACTAGGTGATAATTTATCTTTTAAAAAGTTTAATATCATCTCTCTAGCCATTACTTTTGCCATAATAAACATTACTGCACTATTCATCCAAGCACCTATTAATGTATAAATTGTCCCTTTGAACATTCCAAAAACAACTCCTGCTACAACGGCAAGTATTGGAACTGGGAAAAATGCTATTGGAAGTATCGTAAATGCTAAAATGTATGCAATTGGTGCAAATACTCCCCATCCTTCTATATATACTCTAAGATCTTCAACAGATATTCCACTTAAATATTTTTTATATATAAATACACATAATAAAAGTAGTACTACTATTGAAGCCTGTTTTATTCTTTTATTTACCTGTATCAATAACTCTGCTCCTTTCAACTCATCTTCTATTTGTTTATTTTGTCATACTCTATATTATCTAAAATATGTTTTTTCTATATTTTCTAGGAACTCATCCTCAAGATAAGCCTTTATTTTGTTATAAGTAAATTCATTTTTTATAGCTCTGTCTGGTGCCTGATATTCAACCCATGCCATAGAGCACCAAGTTGTACCTCTTAAGCAAGTCATTTTTAGATATATATCCAATTTTTCTTCAACTTTTGATGTATCTATTCTTCCATCTACAGCTTTTTTGTATTCCTCAACAAATCCATCTATATCTTCTCTTGTAAGTATTGTATCTGTTTTCCAAAATGTTGTAGTTGGAGCTAAGAAATGTCCTAAATCCTGTTCTATTTCTCCAAGTATCGGCTTTTCCCAATCTATAAGATAGTTTTTAAACCCTTCTTTTTCATCTCCATTTATTAAGAAATTACCTGAGTTTAGCTCTGTATTTATTATTCTATACTCTCCACATTCGTACTCTCCCTCAAGAGATTTTTCTGCATTTGATATTAATCTTTTTATAGTTTCCTTTGTTTTTTCATTGCCTAATTCTGAATTTATATATACAGATGCCATATTTTTACACTCATCAAGCATTGCATATAATGGATTTTCTGGAATTACAAAAGTATTTTCACTTGGCACCTCTACAGAATGTATATCAGCTAATATGTAAGCTGCCTTTTTTAAATCATTCTCGTATACTAATGGCTTTCCTGGTAGGTATTCCATTACCAAAACACCATAATCTAATTCTCTTTTGCTATCATCTAGGTAGTATACATGCGGTGTTCTTCCTGATTTTTCAAGTATTTTAAGTGCATTGTATTCATATCCTATCTGATTTTCTAAATCCATCTGGCTCTTTGTGTTAAATCTTATTACTCTTTTAATCCCATCTTCTAAAGTAAATATATAATTTATATTGTATTCACCCCGTCCTAATAGTTCTGACTTTAATCTATAATCATCACTTACATTGAAAAACTTTTTAAATTCTTTTCTATTTATATAACTATCCACTATATTTTTATCTAACATAATTTATCCAGCCTTTCTTTAATTACTTCATCGATATATTTTTTAGTATTACAACATTCATACTCTTCACTCTCTATTCTCTCATATAAAAGTTTTAAGTCCTCTTTTGTATCTATATCAACATATAAATCGGAAAGTCCTACCGTAAGCCCAGCTTTTTCTGCTGCTAATATAGTATTTTCAATAACCTTTCCACTTCCGTAATGCTGATTAGTAAATATAGCATCCGTTGCTTTTTTCATACCTACCATATAGTATCCGTCATCCGCTGTTGGAGCTAGTACTATATCTTTTTCTTTTAAAATTTCAAATCCCTTTTCTAAGCTAGAAACTGTAATCTCTGGAATATCTGCCCCCGTCAATATACAACTATCATATCCCTTTGATAATACATAATCTATTGCATTAAACATCTTAGCACCCAAGTCTTCCCCGCTCTGTACGTGCTTTTCAACATATCCTTCAAAATTATTCTCTATATAATTATTTAAATCATCTGGTGTGTGGAATATAAATATCTCTCTTCCCATATTTTTAAATGTATTGAATATATCTTTTAGAAATGCTGAGTGTAGTTCAGCACATTCTTCTCCCGATAAAAAAGGCATCAATCTCGTTTTTGTATGCCCTGCTATCGGAATTCTACTAAATAGTATTAATGCTTCTTTTGTTTCTTTCATTATCTATCCTCTTTTTCCGTTTTCATTTTTAATTTAACTTATTAATTATATATTTAAAGTATACTCTATATATTTTGGTAAAACAAATATTATAGATATTTAAATTACTTTAATTATTTCTATATATTTTTTCTATAGCATTATAAATTTTTCTTTTATAACACAATAAAAATAGCTGTAATTATTTACAGCTATCTTTATTATATATTATTTAGATTTTCTATCGTTATATATTTTTTTGAACATATATATAAGAACTGATAATGCAAATAGTATCATTAAACCAGTTACAAATAATTTAGCTCCTCCTGTAAGCATACCTCCAACATAAGAATATACTATCGTTGCAGGTAACTGCCCTATTCCAGTAGCTATAAAGAATGGTAAAAATTTCATAGATGTAAGACCAGCTGCATAACTTACTATATCAAAAGATATAAATGGCAATAGTCTGCACACTAAAATAGTGTATTTACCATACTTATCAAAAAATTCATCTATACTATCTATAGCATATTTGCTTGTCAATCTTTCCACTACATCTCTACCTAAAAATTTAGCTATAAAGAAACATAGCGCTGCTCCAGCCATTGCACTTGACCAAGATAAAACTGCTCCCCATACCCAGCCAAATAATGCAGCATTTGCAAATGTTATTAAAAAAGCTGGAAGCGGTGCTGCTACTGATTGAACTAACATTAATACGAATGATATTATCGGTGCTAATGCCCCATAAGATAATATATATTGCTTAAGCGAATCTATATCTAAGTTAGATAAATAAAATATCATTTGGTTTATCGTAACTTTTAATGGTGTTACGAAAAAATATAACATCAATACAAGAACAACTGCTCCTATTTTCATTAATGTTCTTTTATTTTTTATCATTTAAATTCTCCTTACCACTAACTTCCTATGTCTTTATTATTTTTCCATAGGCATTGAAGAATCTCCTCCCCATTCGTAAATTGATCCTTCATAGTTTTTAACATTATCGAAGCCAACGGCTTCAAGTATCATAGTCACATAACCTGACCTGATACCCATAGTTCAGTATACGCAGAATGTATCTTCTGGTTTTACATTATGCTCTGCCATTATTTTCTTGATTTCTTCTTTACTTTTTATTACACCATTTGAATACATTAAATCTTGCCATAACATATATTCAGCACCTTTTATATGGCCACCTCTTGGCTCTCCAACATCCTGAGATCCTTTATACTCTTTTTCAGTTCTAACATCTATAACTGTTTCTTTACCTAAATTATTATAAAGCTCTTCTTTTGTTGTAGAATTGTGTGTGTCATAATCTTTTAATACAACTTCTTTTGTTGTAGGAACGGCTTCTGAAGCTTCTTTTGTTGTTTCATATCCTTTTTCATTCCAATATGTTAAACCACCATTTAAGAACTTAACATTATCCATTCCAGCCATTCTTAACTGCCAAACTGCTCTACCATCTGCTCCTGGTCCTTTAGTTGTATCAGAGTAGAAAACTATAGTTTTATCATTATCTATACCTAGATTTTTTAGCCTTTTAGCTAATTCTTCTTTATCAACTATTGTTCCCCAACCTTCTTCACCTATTTTTCCATCCGCTCTAGTAAAAGCCTGTAACCCTATATTTACAGCTCCAGGTATATGACCTTTTTCATACACTTCTGGCTTATTACAGTCAAATAATAGCACATCTTTATTACCTAAAATACTATTTAATTCATCTGCACTAATTAAAAAATCAACATCTTTGTAATCGTTTATCCGGGCTTCTATTTGGCTCGAATCTACAGATTCTGTCTTTTTACTGCATCCAACAAAAAGACTTGATGTTAAGCATAAAACTAATGCAAATATTACACTTAACTTCTTTTTCATAACTAGACCTCCCACTTAAATTATTTAAAATTATTTTTGATAAAGTTTTCAATAACTTTATTTAATAGAATTATAGCTTTTTCCTATCCTTCGTTATTATATTATAGATTTTATCAAAATGAAAGTATTTATCTATCAGTATAGTTTTTTTCTATATAGTAAGATTTGAACCTTTATTTTTTCTATACTTTTTATAATGAAATAATTTTATATTTTCATAATAAATCGAATTTATACAATATTATTCAAATTTAATTAGTTATAAAAAAAGTATCTAACCTAAACTAACAAAACTGTCAATCTAAAAGTTAGATACTTCCTTTTTATTATAATTTATTATTTGTATTCTATTTTGTTAAGATCACATATAGTTAACATTGTATCAGATATGTTCTTTAACATATTTAATCTATTATTTCTTATAGCATCATCTTTGTCCATTACCATTACGTTGTCAAACATATTATCAACTGCTGGTTTTAATGTGGCAAATGAATCAAGTGCTTTTCCATAATCTTTATTAGCAAGATGTCCTTTAACTTCTTCTTTAACTGATTTGAATGCTTCGTATAATTCTTTTTCTGGCACTTCAACTAGTAAAGCTTCATCTATGTTTATACCTTCTGCTTTTTCAGCTAAAGTAGAAACTCTGTTGAATGCAGTAAGCATTTCAACTAATTCATCTTTATTTATCCATTCGTTAAGTTCTAATGCTCTGTGATGCATATCTGCTATGTCGTTTATGTCAGCATTTAATATAGCTTCAACAACATCGTATCTTATTCCCATATCTCTGAATAAGTTTTTGATTCTTTCTGAGCAGAAGTCTAACATCTGTCCAACTACTTCTTCTTTGTTGAATTCTAATTCAGTATAGTTGTCTAATGCAGCTTCAGTTATTTCTTTTAAGTCTAATGTTATTTTATTTTCCATTAGTATGTTTAATATACCTAAAGCCTGTCTTCTTAATGCGAATGGGTCCTGAGATCCTGTTGGCTGTATACCTATTGCAAAGAAACCAGCTATTGAGTCTAGTTTATCTGCTATAGATACTACTGAACCTTCTATAGAAGATGGAACTTCTGCACCAGCTGATACTGGCATATAGTGTTCGTATATAGCTTTTGAAACTGCTGGATTTTCTCCTTCAAGTTTAGAGTATTCCATACCCATGTATCCCTGAAGTTCATCGAATTCGAATACCATGTTAGTAACAAGGTCAGCTTTACAAAGTTCAGCTGCTCTTACTATATCAGCTTTTTTATCTGCACATCCTAAAGAATCTGCTATTACAGCTGAAAGTTTAGTTATTCTTTCTGATTTATCGTATATTGTTCCAAGTTTTTCCTGGAATACAACAGTTTTTAATCTTTCTTTGAAGAATGCTAAGTTTCTCTTAGTATCTTCTCTGTAGAAGAATAATGCATCTGCTAGTCTAGCTTCAAGAACTTTTTCATTACCAGCTTTTACATTTTCTATACCGAAGCTGTCACCATTTCTAACAGCTATAAAGTTTGGAAGAAGGTCTCCATTAGCGTCTTCTACTGGGAAATATCTCTGATGATCCTGCATTGGAGTTATTACAACTCTTTTAGGAAGTTTTAAGTATTCTTTATCAAATTCTCCGTAGAATGCAGTTGGATATTCAACTATGCAAGTTACTTCATCTAGTAGGTCTGGATCCATTATTACTTTTCCACCTAAAGATTCAGCTACTTTGTTAGCCTGTTCAACTATCATAGCTTTTCTTTCGTCCTGATCAAGTATTACATAGTTTTCTCTTAATTTAGCTTTGTAGTCTTCTAATGAGTTTACAACTATTTCTTTAGAGCCTAAGAATCTATGTCCTTTAGTTACATTAGAAGCTATTATTCCTTCAAGGTCTACTGGAAGTACTTCATCATTAAGAAGTGCTACTAACCATCTTATAGGTCTAACAAATCTTATATCTTTTCCTGCCCAGTGCATAGCTTTAGGGAATACTACTGATTTTACAGCTAGAGGAAGTATTTCTTTTAATACTTCTGCTGTTTCAGCACCATTTTCTCTTATTGTAGCAAATAGATACTCATCTTTTCCTACTTCTTTAAAGTATATATCTTCTGGATTTAATCCTTTACTTCTCATGAATCCCTGAGCTGGTTTAGTAAAGTTTCCATCAGCATCTAATGATATTTTTTTAGAAGGTCCTTTTACTTCTTCTTCAAGGTCTTCCTGTCTTTCTGCTAAACCATTTATAACAAATGTTAATCTTCTTGGAGTTGCGAAAGTTTCTATATTATCAAATTTAACTCTTTTTTCGTCTAACATTTTTTCAGTACTTTCTTTTATCTGTTTTAAAGTACTTGCAACGAATCTTGATGGCATTTCTTCAACGCCTACTTCAAATAAAAGGTAGTTATTCATTATTTGTCACCATCCTTTTTTAATAGAGGGAATCCCATTTCTTCTCTCTGTTTTATATATGTTTCGGCTACTACTTTTGCCATATTTCTTACTCTACCTATAAATGCAGCTCTCTGGCTTACCCCAATTGCTCCTCTTGCATCAAGAGTATTGAAAGTATGAGAACATTTTAATACGTAGTCATAAGAAGGTATAACAAGGCCTTTGTCCATTAATTTTAATGCTTCTTTTTCATATTCGTCGAATAAGTGGAATAATAATTCTGCATTACATTCATCAAATGAGTAAACAGAGTTTTCATATTCCTGTTTCTGGAATACATCGCCGTAAGTTAATTCATCATTCCATTTTAAGTCATATACACTATCTACATCCTGTATGTACATAGCTATTCTTTCAAGACCGTAAGTTATTTCTCCTGTTTCTAATTCACATTCCTGATTTCCTACCTGCTGGAAATAAGTAAACTGAGTGATTTCCATTCCATCAAGCCAAACTTCCCAGCCTAGCCCCCAAGCACCTACAGTAGCTCCTTCCCAGTTATCTTCAACGAATCTTATATCGTGTTCTAGTGGGTTTATACCTATTTCTTTTAAACTGTCTAAGTATAAATCCTGTATATCATCTGGTGATGGTTTTAATATAACCTGGAACTGATGATGCTGATATAATCTGTTTGGGTTTTCTCCGTATCTACCATCTGCTGGTCTTCTTGATGGTTCAACGTAGCATACTTTCCATGGTTCTGGACCAAGTGATCTTAAGAAAGTATTTGGATTCATTGTTCCTGCACCTTTTTCAACATCATAAGGCTGTGTAATGATACATCCTTGCTTAGACCAATATCTCTGTAAAGCAAGAATCATCTCCTGAAAATTCATAAAAATCCCTCCTAAATATATATAGCCTTCCGCGTACACGAAAGGCTACTTTGCAATACTTTTATGTTTTAAATACCAATTACGTTGTAATAGATATTAAATAAACTTTATCAATAAAAATTTGATATTTTTAACCTGCTATTCAGCATTTTCGTCTTTTTCACATTCATTTATTAAATCATCTGTTATATCTTTATCGTCTTTTTCTTCTTTTTTCTTTACAACTGTTTCTTTTAAGTCTTTAGCTGTGTTGACAAACATATCTTTTAGTACAACAGCTTTTTCTTCATTAAGTTCACCTAAATCAACAGTTTCTCCATCAGCTTCATTCTGTATTTTTATTCTATATTTAGATAATACAGCTGCTGATAAACCAAGAAGTGTAATAAGAGGCATAATAGCTATTCCTAGAACACCAACTGTAAACGGAATATTCATTATTGTCTTGCCTTCTTTTTCAACGATAACTCTTACTCTATTACTTTTATCAAATAATTCTTTTAACTGAGCTTTAAGCTCTTCTACATCTTTACCAATTTTTTCTTCTGTATTTTTTCTAACTTCCTCAGCGTCTTCTTTGCTCTTTTCAAAGAAGTCTTCAACTTTTTTCTTTGCTTTTACTGCTCCTGAATTTTCTTCAAGGTAGATTATAGCTTCTAAGATATCTCCATCTGAATGAATAAGTGCCTCTTTTACTTCTTTGTAACTAGCTGATGGCACTCTCTCCATTACTTTATCCACCATTTCAATTGTTATACTGCTCATAATATCAGCTCCTTTTTAAAACTTATGTAAATCATCTAATATGTTTAGAGATTTCATGTTCAAATTACTTACATATGCTGTTAAGTACTGCTTCATTAATTTTGAAAGCTCCTTAGTAAGCACTTTATTGACTTTTGCTCTACTAACAGTTTCAATTTCATTTGCCAGTATATAATTCATAAGCTTTCTCGTCGTTGCATCAAGTCTTATATTTCCCGAGAAATTTTCTGCACATTTTTTACAAAGCATTCCACCTTCTTCTATATTGAAGATAGCCCTTTGATCTGATTCATCTCCACAAACAGAGCATCTATCAGTAATAGGTCTAAATCCCATACAATCAGAAAACTTTAATTCAAAAGCTGCTGTTATAAACTCTTTATCTACATCTTTTTGAGATAATAAATACATTGTTTTAACTATTAAATTAAACAGCTTCCGATTTGTCTGATTTTCAAGAAGAGAATTTTCTACTAATCTAGATATATAAGACGCATATGAAAATGCATCTATATCATATGATATATCGTAAAAACTTTTTATTATCTCACTTTGAGATACTCTATACATTCCCCTCTGCTTTTTTAAAGTGAAATTACTATATGCAAAAAGCTGTGCTGAAGGAAGTAGTGCTGATTTGTTTCTCTTTGCACCTTTGGCTATTGCTGATACTTTACCTAAATTTCTAGTAAAAATAGTAAGTATCACATCATTTTCGGAATATCTAGATGTTCTAAGAACTATTCCTTGTGTGTTGAATATAACCAAATTTATCAATCCTTTTTATTATATTAATTATACTATACTTTCATTAACTTTTATATATTTATATTATTATAATCTTTAATTTATTATCCTATTATCTGTGAAAGTAGTATGCTAGACGTTAAATAATAAGCTCCTATACCAATTATATCTAAAATAGTAGAGATAACTGGTGCAGATATTGTAGCTGGATCTGAATCTAGTTTAGTAAGCATAACTGGTGCTAATACACCTATTAAAGCTCCTATAACCATATTCACAAATAAAGATATTGAAATAACCAATGCCATATTAATATTGTCTTTTACAAAGAATATTACAGCAGCTGTAATTATCCCACATATCAATCCTGTAATTATCCCAACTAAACTTTCTTTTGCAATATCTTTACCTGATATTTCTCTGTTAGATAGAGTTATTATTGTAACTGAAGATGCCTGGCATCCTATATTTCCACCCATTCCTATAACTAACGGAACAAAGAATAGAAGTTCCACAAAATTTGTTCTTATTAAAGTGTCGAAGTTTGCCATTAAGCTTGAAGCCAATAATCCTCCAATTAAAGTTAATAAAAGCCAAGGCATTCTACCTCTTATTGACGATAATATCTGCTGTGATAAAGTTGAATTTTCATCTTCTGCAGTATCTCTTTCGTGTTCAGAGCTTCCTGCTAACTTATACATATCTTCGTTAGCTTCTTCCTCCATAACATCTATTATATCGTCTACTTTTATTATACCTCTAAGTTTTCCTTCTTTGTCTACAACTGGAATTGCAACTAAATTATATTTTGATACCAATCTAACTGCTTCTTCCCTATCTTCATAGTCGTAAACTGATATAAGATTTTCTATCATAAGATCTTCTACTATAGCTTCATCTCTAGCTACGATAAGTTCTCTAAGAGAAAGTACTCCAACTAATTTTTCCTCATCGTCAACTACATATATATAGTAGATAGTTTCTGCATCTTCTGCCTCTTCTCTCATTTTTTCTATAGCCTGAAGTGCAGTCATATCTTTATTTATAGATATATAACCTTTTGTCATAGTTCCACCAGCTGTGTCATCTTCATAGAATAGAAGCTCTTTAACCTCTTCTGCATCTTCTGGATTTAGGTAATCTATTATCTTTAATCTCTCATCTTCTTCAAGTTCATTTAAAATATCCGCCATATCACCTAATGACATACATTCTAAAATATTTTTAGCATGCTCTATTTCTAATTTAGAAAGCATTCTACTGAAAAATTCAACTCCACTTTCTTCTAGTATAGAAGCTGCCATATCACTTGGAAGTATTTCAAATAATTTTACCTGCATACCTTCATCTTCTAGATTTTCCATAACATCATATATATCTATAATATGATATTCCTCTAATAGTTCTCTAAGTTCGAAGTATTTGTGATTTTCGATTAACGACTTGACCTCGTCTAATAAATCTTGTGATGTTTCTTGCGTCCTGTCCATTTTATCCACCTTTTTAATATATTTTGTATTGAATACAATTATTTGCTATTATCATTGAGCCCAAAATTGTTGATATAGTTCTGTAAGTTTCTCCAGTTTTCTTTAACTTTTACCCATAACTGAAGATTTATCTGAGATCCTAAAAGTAATTCTATATCCTGTCTAGCAGATTTTCCTATTCCTTTTAGTTTTCTTCCACCTTTACCTATGATTATTCCCTTATGAGAATCTCTCTCACAATAAATAACCGCAGATATATCTATTATTTCTTTATCTTTTCTAGCCTTCATTCTTTCTATCTCAACTGCTACTCCATGAGGTACCTCGTCATCAACATAATGAAGAACTTTTTCTCTTATAAGTTCAGCTATTAGGACTCTTTCTGGCTGATCTGTTACCATATAATCCGGGAAGTATTTTGGTCCTTCTTCTAAATCCTCTTTGATAACATTTATAAGAGTTTTTACATTTTTACCTTTTAATGCAGATATAGGCACTATTTCTTTAAACATTTTTTCATCATCGTACATTTTTATTATGTCGAATAATTCATCTTTGTCCTCTATCTGGTCTATTTTGTTTATTACTAGGACTATTGGAGTCTTAGAACCTCTAAGTTCTTCCATTATTCTTCTATCTCCAGGTCCTATTTTTCTTGAGCTGTCTACAACAAATAGTATTAAATCTACATTGCTAAATGCGTCTGTAGCAGCTTTTACCATTATTTCTCCTAGTTTATTTTTGGGTTTATGTATTCCAGGAGTATCTAGGAATACTACCTGTGATTCATCATCAGTGTAAACTGCCTGAATTGTATTTCTAGTTGTCTGAGGTTTATCGCTCATTATAGCTATTTTTTCTCCAACAACATTATTCATCAAAGTAGATTTACCAACATTTGGTCTACCTACTATACTGACAAAACCTGATTTAAACATATATTATTCTCCTAACTTTTTATAAATTAATAGAAAAGACCCAATTGGAATACTAGTATTGCAATTAGTGTACCAAGTACACCTCCAGCCACAGTTTCCCAAAATGTATGTATCTTTCCTTCTATTCTACTCTGTGCAACTAAAAATGCCATCAAATATGCTAGTGTTGATGCTTCTACTCTTTCTGTCATAAGTGTTATAGCTGTAGCTATTGCAAATGAAAGTGCTGCATGCCCACTAGGCATTCCACCTTTTAATGGTGTTCCTGTATTTGTAAGGGCCTTTGCAACAACAACTGCTAAAAGCACCATAACTATACATATTAATGTGATATGCATTTCTGATTCTCTTATTGAATAAATAAGATATCCTGAAAGCTCAGTCAACTTATCATAGAAAATTATATATCCTACCGCAACAGCATTTAATGATACAACTAACACCGCACCTGCTGCTACGTCTTTAGCTATCTTCGCCAATTCATGATACTCGGATGTAACCAAGTCTACTGTTTTTTCTATAGCTGTATTAAACATTTCGGCTACTATAACAAGTGTTATAGCAACTAAAAGCATTATAAATTCTAGCTTTGATAACTTAAATAGCAAACTCACTACTAATATTCCAAAAGCTATCATATAATGAATTTTCATATTTCTTTCTGATTTGAATGTATATATAACACCCTCTATTGCAGCATTAAATGATCTGATTATGTTTTGTTTCTTTTTCTTTTTTTTCTTACCATTTTCTTCCATAGGACTCGACTCCCTTTTTCAAATATTAGTAAAAACTAATCTCTAGTTATATTTAGTTTAGTAAGAACTGCTTCTTCTTTTTCTCTCATTTCTCTAGTATTTTCATCTGTATCATGGTCGTAACCTAATAAATGGAACATACTATGACATACTAAAAAGCAAACTTCTCTTTCAAAACTATGTCCATATTCTATGCTCTGCTCAAGAGCTCTTTCAAGTGATACAACTATATCACCTAAAGACATTTCTTCATATTCTACATCTTCAAATTCATCAGATAACATAGGGAATGATAGTACGTCTGTAGCTCTATCAACACCTCTAAATTGTTTATTAAGCTCGTGTATTTCTTTATTATCAACAAAAGATATACTTATATCATAATCATCACTATATCCTTCATAGTCTAATACTTCTTCTACTATATCCTCTATTTTTTCATAAAGTTCATCCTTTATATCTATTTTGTCCTGTCTATCATCAAATATATATCTCATAATTTCCACCTGCTTATTTAATTTTTATATTAATTTATTTAATTTTCAATTTGCAAACTATTTATTCTGTCTTTTTCTTTCTTCCTTTTTTTCTCTTTTATAGGCTTCTTTTTTCTCATATTTGTCATATGCCTTTATTATTCTCTGAACAAGCTCATGTCTAACAACATCTCTGTCTGTAAGCTCTTTTATGCCTATTCCATTGACATCTTTTAATATATATGTAGCCTGAACTAAACCACTTTTCTTGTTTGAAGGAAGGTCTGTCTGTGTAACATCTCCTGTTACAACAGCTTTTGATCCAAATCCTAGTCTTGTAAGGAACATCTTCATCTGCTCAGATGTAGTATTCTGTGCTTCATCAAGTATTATAAATGCATTATCAAGTGTTCTACCTCTCATAAATGCAAGAGGTGCAACTTCTATAATACCTCTTTCTATATATTTATTAACCTTATCTCCACCTAGCATTTCAAATAATGCATCGTAAAGTGGTCTTAAATATGGGTCTATTTTTTCCTGTAAATCTCCAGGAAGATATCCTAAACTTTCTCCTGCCTCAACAGCTGGTCTTGTAAGTACTATTCTAGTTACTTCATCTCTTTTAAACGCCTGAACTGCCATCGCAACTGCTAGATATGTCTTACCAGTACCTGCTGGTCCTATACCAAAAGTAATATCGTTGTTTTCTATTAATTTTACGTATTCTTTCTGACCTAAAGTTTTTGGCTGAACTGGATTACCTTTCTTAGTAAGTACTATTGTTCCTTCAAGTTCCTGTATTCTATTTTCATCCCCATCATTAAGAAGAGATAAAGAGTATAGTATAGACTGTTTGTCTAGTGATTTTCCTTTAGATACTGAAGTGTGAAGCTCGCCCATTAAACTATTAGCTGCTTCTACATTTTTTTCTTCACCTATTAAAATTAGAGTCCCTTCTCTAAGTGTTACATCTATGTTTAGTGACTTTTCTATAAGCTTAATATTTTCATCAAAGTTTCCAAATAATTCTCTTTCAAAATTTGGCTCTGATATAAGAAATTTCTTTTGTATAATCAAACTTTTTTCCCTCCAATAAAAAACTACTACAATAATAATTTGTAAATAATTATCTAAAATTCTACATAATACATTATAACACATTATTTTCATATACACACATATAAATAAAGATGAAGAACTTTACGAATAAAAAAATAACTTTTATATAAATATTTTTCCTTCTTCTTACTGTATAAAATTTAAGAACAATAAAAAAGCTGTTGCATATTTTGCAACAGCTTTTTGTTTTAATCTATATTTATTACTGTTTTATAAAATGAGATTTATCTACATGACATAATGGGCATTCATAATCATCTGGTTCTTTTGTTATATCTCCTTCGTATACATAGCCACATACATCACAGTAGTAACTTACATTTTCTTCTGCTTTTGGTTCTTCTTTAACAGGTTCTTCTTTTTCTACTTTTATAAAATGTGATTTGTCTACTGCACATAATGGACATACATAATCGTCTGGTTCTTTTGTTATATCTCCTTCGTATACATAGCCACATACGTCACAGTAGTAGCTTACTCCTGCATCTTCTGCTTTTGGTTCTTCTTTTGCAGCAGATTTTTCTTCAGATTTTATAAAGTGTGACTTATCTACTCCACATAATGGACATACATAGTCATCTGGTTCTTTTGTTATATCTCCTTCGTATACATAGCCACATACATCACAGTAATAACTTACATTTTCTTCTACTGGTTCTTCTTCAACTTTTACAAAGTGTGATTTATCCATATGGCATAATGGACATTTATAGTCGTCTGGTTCTTTTGTTATATCACCTTCATATACATATCCGCATACATCACAGTAGTAGCTTACTTTTCCTTCTGCTTTAGGAGATTCTTCTTTTTTAACTTCCTCTTCAATATATGTAGGAGCATTCTTTGGTGCTTTACCTTTTATTACTTTATGATAATAATCATAAGTCATAGGTTTGTGATTTCCTACAAATCCTGTGTTTGTTACTTTTGCAAGTATTAAAGAATGTGTTTCTGCATCTGTAAATGATACAACTTCACATATTAAATATCCACTTATATCCTGAATCATTACTGGCATTTTATCTACATAATCATATTTGAAACCATCGTATTTATCATTTTTTTCTGATGACTGGAAACCAAATGCTCTTATTATAGCTGGATCTGTATCTTCTGATAGTATAGATACACTAAATCTTCCTTCTTCTTTTATACAATCATGTGTAAAGTTATCTTTGTTCATACTTATACATATTAGTGCCGGATCCGCAGAAACCTGGAATACTGTGTTTACAACACATCCAACTTTTCTTCCGTATTTTAATGTCCCTATTGTATAAAGTCCATAAGATAAGTTCTGTAAAACTTTCATATCCATAATTTGTTTCCTCCTTAAAATTTATATAATATATGTTTACCCAAATTTACTATCTATTAAACATTTTTATAATTATATTTTAAAAAAGGAGTCGTCAATTGACAACTCCCTTGTTTACATTTTATATACTATCTATTTATGGCTTTATAGAATTTAAACTTCCTGTTCTATTAATCCATATCCGCCTTCTTTTCTCTTATATACTAAGCATATTTCGAAGCTTTCCCGATCTTTAAACATATAGAAATCATGGTCTGTTAAGTTCATCTGTAGTATAGCTTCTTCTACACTCATAGGTTTTAAATTGAATTTTTTTCTTCTTTCTATTACTACTTCTGGTTCTTCAACTTCGTAATCTAATTCCTGAGCCAATTCTTCTATTCCTTCATATCTTATAGAGAAGTTGCCTGGTACTCTAGTTTTAAATTTATCTTTATATTTTACGATTTGTCTGTTTAACTTATCGCAAACTAAATCTATTGCAGGATATAAATTATCCTGTTCTTCTTCCACTCTTATTGTGTGTCCATTTACATTAGGTATCATAACTTCTACCTTCTGTCTATTTTTCCCAGCGCTAACAGTTACTTTAACTTCTGTATCTTCATCTAGGTATTTTCCAAGTTTTTTTAATTTATCTTCTGTATACCCTTTTATTCCATCTGTTAATTTAACATGTTTTCCAGTTACTGTAACTCTCATAAAACTCTCTCCCTTCGCTAACATATATCGTTTTCCCTAAGTATTTTTATATTTTATGTTTGATATATGTTTTTTTAGCTTATATATATAATAACTTATATTTTTGTGAATTTACAGACTTTTTATTTAATTGAAAGTATGTTACTATAAATATAACCGAGTGTCAATTTCATTTTCATTTTATTGCTATGAATTTTATTGAGATAGCCTTTTAAAACTATCTCTTTTTTTATACATTTTTTTATTTAACTATATTTTTTAGATAACCAAATAAAAAAATCGCCTAGCTTACAATAGGCGATTTTTTTATTAGATTTTTTATATCTTATTTTTATAGAATATAATTACATTCCGAAACGTTTTATTTTCTGATCCCAAACTTTGTGGAATGCTTTTTCTTCATTTGCAGTTACATCCATGTATCCTTTTAAGTAGAAGTATTCTTCGTCAGCAGTCTGAGTTACAACTATATCAGAGTTTGTCCACCAGCCTTCTCTTCCTAATCTCATATTCTGAGTTATAGTGTATTCAGCTGATAATGGATCTCCATTTGTTAAGTTAAGTTCTCTCTTTAAGTTGTGTTCAACTGTAACATCTACATCATCAAATCTGTATATACCTTCACCAAATACTCCACCAACACCGTCAGTTACACAAGTCCAAGTATCTGTTAATATATCGTAGTATACTGATCTATCAACTCTACCTTCTGTTAAGAATGTAGCTGGAGTTAATGGTGCTGATTCTGGCTGCATATTAGGTCCTTCACAGTCTTTTCCTGTAAATACTGGTAAACTGAATTTAGCAGTATCTAATGATAAAGTAAGAGCTGCGTCTTCAGGCATAGGCCAGAACATAGGCCAGAATGTAGTAGCAAGAGATACTCTTATTCTATGTCCAGCTGGGAAATTATGTCCACAGCAGTCTAAGTTTACAAATGCTTTAGTTTTCTGTCCTGGAACTAATTCTACAACTTTGTCATGTCCTTCTAAGTGAGTTAAGTTCATTACACCATAAGAAACTCTAGTAACAGCTCCGTTTGGTGCTACATCTGATAACTGTGCAAATAACATTGCTTTTGGTTTATCACTTGTTAATTCAACTTCGAATCTTGGGTATCCTAATATTTCTATTGCTTCTTCTAATACATCTGTTTCGAATACCATTGCCATACCATCATCAACTCTCTGGTCAGCTGGGCTTTCACCAAGTACACCTGCACCCATCCATTCACCAGCAAGAAGACCGTGGTTCTGTGGAGTCTGAAGTACTACTTCTTCTTTATTTTCATTTGCTGTTTCCATTAATTTACCATGAGTAAATGACATTACTTTGTCGTTTACATCTTTACTTGGCCAAGAATCTAGACCAACCCATCTACCTTCACTAACTGGATGTTTAGCTTCTGGTAACATACTTTCTTCTAACCATGCCTGTATCTGTGGGCAATCAAGAGCATCATTGTCTATTTTCTTTAACCATTTATCCCACCATTTTGTAGCTTCCTGTAAGAATCCCATAGCTGGTCCTGGTACACCATCATGAGCATAAACGTGTGCCCAAGGTCCTATTATACCTTTTCTTGGAACGCTTAATCCGTTCATTAATGTCATTACTGTATTTGTGTAAGAGTCTGCCCAACCATCTATTGCCATTACTGGTACTTTTATTGCTGAGTAATCTTCACAAACTGATCCATGTTTCCAGTATTCATCTCTAGTCTGGTGTTCTAACCAGTTAGCCATCCATAAAGGCATCTGATCTAATCTATTTATCCAAGCATCTTTCCATGCATCTCCAACTATATGTGGATCAAGTGGTCTAGCCTGGTATGCAAGCATTATACATCCCCACCAGAAGTTGTCATTTAATAAACATCCGCCTTTGTAGTGTATATCCTGATTAAATCTATCATCTGTAAATCCAACTGTTATAACTGCTCTTAATGCTTCTGGCTGTCTTGCAGCTACCTGTAAAGAGTTGAATCCTCCCCATGATTTACCCATCATACCTACATTTCCATCGCACCAAGGCTGTTTGCTTATCCAATCTATTACTTCAAGAGCATCGTCCTGTTCCTGTTTGATGTATTCATCTCTTAAAAGACCATCAGATTCTCCTGTACCTCTCATATCTACACGAACAACAACGTAACCATGTCCTGCAAAATATCCATGCATAGGTTCATCTCTCATTCTTGTTCCATCAGTTTTTCTATAAGGAATATATTCTAGTATTGCTGGTAATGGTTCATCAGTTTCTGGGAACCATATTCTTGAAGATAATTTTGTACCATCTTTTAATGTTATCCATTCATTTTCAACAGCATTAAATTTGTAAGGCTGTTCAGTTAGAATTATTCTTTCTTTGCATTCAACACCCATTTTATATTTCCTCCTTGATTTTAGACGACTAACCTATTTATTATTATTTATTTTTTTTTTATATATCTGTTCCATAAGTAAAGACCAGACATTATTACTATTAAACCGCCGCCTATCATTTCTAATTCATATATTATATTTTCTCTAAGTGAGCCCATAACTGGTGCACAAGAGAATAATATACCTAATACACATAAGAATAGTGTTTCATATCCTATTCCTATACAAACTTTATTGCTCTTTGCCATAACATAACCATCATAGTTATCATCTTTAGATTCTTTTCTTATTTTTATATAAGATATTAAAAGTAATCCATATGGTAGTAATGCTGTAAGAGCTGTCATTGTTACTAATATATTATAAATAACATCAACACCTGGCATAACCGCTGTTGCTATTAATAATAACGAAACTATTACTGTCTGAAGTATAACTGCTTTTTCAGGTATACCAACAGAATTTACTTTTGTAAATTTATCTGGGAACATTCCCTTTGGCACAGATCCAAATAGCATTTTTATAGGTGAAGCTATGTATATTATTGTAGCTCCTAGCATTGAAAACGCTACTCCTCCAGCTATAAGTTTTACAAGCCAGTCTCCTATTCCTAGAAGTGCTGCAACCCTACCTATTGAATCAAGTATTCCAGTAGATGCTTGTATTTCTTCAGGTGGTAATATCATAGTAATTGCTATAGATCCTAGTATATATAATCCAGCAACTAAGACTGCTGATATTAATATAGCTTTTGGATAAGTCTTTTTAGGATTATCTATTTCTGTTATAAAGTTTGCTATAACCTCTGCTCCAGTGAATCCAAATATTATTCCTGATACAGCTACCAATGAATCTGCATTAAATTTTGGAGTCATAGTTGCAACAGTATATACTGAAGCCGAAGGCCGTTTTTTAAGAACAACTATTGCTATAAAAGCAAATGATATTAGTATTACAGATGGTATGAAAGAACCAAATGCTCCAAAACTAGTAAATATTTTTGAGCCACCCATTCCTTTCATACTCATCATAGATAGTAGCCAGAATATGACAACTGAAAATATCATTACTACTATTTTATTATCTGCAAGTTCTGGTCTCCCTATAAAATAACTTATATTTATAACAAAGAATGTCATAAAAGAAGCATACCAAAATATTTTAGATGTCCAATTTAGCCAAGCTGCCATAAATCCATATTTTTCTCCTAGAGCTTCTTTTACCCATACGTATAATCCCCCATCACTTTTATCCGAGAACCTATTTGCCAATTCTGCACATATAAGTGCTTGTGGAATAAAGAATAGTACTGCAAATATTAACCATGAAGGTATTGCAGCAAGACCTAATCCAAAAGATGATGCAGTCGATTTTGCAATCCATCTTATACCGTACAGAGTAGATATACTCATTAGAATTAAATCAAATAATTTAATTTTTTTAGCCATTTGAACACCTCTTATCTTTATTTTATTTATCTTTGTTTATAAGATAATTTATACACGAAATGAATTTTTTGATGTACTTATCTTTGTCAAATCCCTCTTTTTGTTTAGCTGCTATTGATATATATTCATGAGCAATACATTTAGTTATCTCATTAATTATACCTATATTTTCTTTCTTTATATAACCACCTTTAGAGAATTCCTCAAGACATTTTTCATTTCTGTATCCGAAATTAGCTAATTTTAAAAGTTCGTGCATTTCCTCCAAATCATCCTTAGAATCAACTTCAACTGGAAATATTTCATAATATTCTTTCATTATTTCCCCTATATTCTCATTTCCGCTAAAGAAAATATATTCAAAAGCTATTGGATGTTCAAATGCATTTTTGAAAAACACCTTCCATTCGACAATAAATTTTTCGTATTCATCATCATATTGTTTTATAGCCTCAAGAAACTCCTTATTATAGTTTTCTAGATATTGAATAGATGCAAAAGCTATCATATGATTAAGATTTTTAAAATAATTATATATAGTCGCACTATTATACCCAGCTATATCTGCAACTCTTCTTATAGTTACATGATCTGTTCCCTCTTCTTCCATTATCTTTTGTGTAGCTTCTATGAAATACATCATTTTTCTTTTTCTCTGTATTTCCTTATTTCTTTCTTTTATACTTTCCAAAACTGTCCCCTCCCCTTTGTCAATTGATTTTAGATTTTATAATTTATAATACCATATAATCATACTAAAATTAACATAAGGGTTAATTTTTTATGCTTCTGCTACATTTGTAGCTGTTTCAGCTTCTTTTTCTTTTAAACTTTCTCTATAATCTTTTGTTATTCTCTTCCAAATTAATACAAATACAACACCTGCAACAGCTAATGCTAGTAATATTCCAAAGAATACTTTGTATCCTAATACGCCCTGGAATTTATCTATACATTTACCTGCTATAATTGGCATTATTATTTCTGGGCTGTATCCTAACATCATAAGAGGCATTGTTACTGCACCAGTAACTTCAACAGGATAATCAGCTTCAGATAGTATAGCGAAATGCATTGCCTGAAGAGCATACATAGTTGTGTATATTAAAGCTATTGAAACTAATAGCATAAATATCATAGAAGGTTTTCCTGGTACTAAGATTAATCCTACTATACCTATTATCATTAATATGTAAGATATTATAACCATATTTGAAACACCTATTTTATCACCTATAACACCACTTCCCATACAACCTATTGGTCTACAGTACTGTGATAGATAACCTATTGCTGCTGAGATAACAGCTGTTGTTCCAAATGCTAATGATGCATATGGTGTTATGTAGTAGTAACTTATTATCATTGCATAAGACGGGAATATTATTAATGCTGCAACCCAAGTTGTAGGCATTTTTAATATCTTTTTAAGAGCTGCCCAGTCAAATACTGCTTTTTTGTCTTCTTTTTTAGTTCCATCTTCAACTTCTTTAAATAAGAACATTATTGCAACTGCAAGTACTAAGCATATAACTGAGTACACTATTATAACAGCAGATAAAGCCATTTTTTCACTCATTCTTTTTGAGAAGAATGCAAATATTGCTAGTACAAACATAGACTGTATTATGTTTGTTACACCTCTACCACCTTCAAAGAATCCAAATGCTTTTCCTTGTTCGTTTTCACTTGCTAGTGATCTAACAGCTTTTACAAGTGCACTCCAGAAAGTAAGAATTGAAGTTATTCCCCAAGCTGCATGTATTGCTAATAATACAGGATATGGAGGATATGTTAATAATGTAAATCCTAATAATCCAGTTGAAATAAGTGATATCATTAATAGATTTTTTGTTTTCCATCTATCTGCACAATAACCACCAAATACATAAGATATTAAACAACATACTCCATAAGCACTTCCTAATGTACCCATTTGAGTATTAGTTAATTTAAATGCTGCTAAAAAAGTATCATAATAATAATTTCTAAAGTACGGTAACGCATATATAAGCGCACCTGCTATTGAAAGAATTACCAATGTTGGCATATTCTTTTTTAATCTTCCTTCATTCATACAGTTTTTTACCTCCTCTTCGTTATGACTATATCATAACATAATCATGATTATATTACAAGCATGTTTTATTTTTTTGATTAAGATTATTTTATTATATAGATTATTTATTTCAATGTGTTTATTTTATATATGATGATTACTTTTTAGTACAAAATTTATTTTTCAGAATATATATATTCATCTTGAATATACATCAAATTTTAGTTTCAAAACTTTTTCAAAAAAACAAAAATACCATTTTAAAAGTCTATTATTATCTAACTCTTAAAACGGTATTTTCTATCTTTAATAAATTTATTCAAAAAAGATTAAAAGCCTGGATAAAATATCCAGGCCATATATACATATTTATTGTAAGTTTTCCTTAACTAATTTATTAATTAGTTTTCCGTCAGCTCTACCTTTTGTTTTAGGTTTTATAACTGACATTATTTTTCCCATATCCTTCATAGAAGTTGCTCCTACTTCAGATATAGTCTGTTTTACAATCTCATTTAGCTCTTCTTCGCTTAATTGTTGAGGTAGGTACTCTTTTAATACTTCTATTTCTGATCTAGTCTCTTCAACTAAATCTTCCCTTCCAGCATCTAGAAATTGTTCTAAACTGTCATTGCGCTGTTTTAGCTGTTTTGATATTATATCAATAATATCATCATCGTTCAATTCGATTCGTTTATCAACTTCTACTTGCTTTATTGAAGATCTTATTAAAGTTATAACTGATTTTCTCAATGTATCTTTGTTTTTCATTGAAGTCTTTAGATCTTCTTGTAATTTTTGTTTAAGGGTCATTTCCCCTCACCTCTTTGCTTTTATTTGCTACTATCTTTTAGCGTTTTTTCTTCTAGCTGCTTCAGCTTTTTTCTTACGTTTTACACTTGGTTTATCGTAGTGTTCTCTTTTTCTAACTTCAGACATTATGCCAGACATTGCACACTGACGTTTAAATCTTCTTAAAGCACTGTCTAATGATTCATTTTCTCTTACTCTAACTTCTGACATTCTTTTTCCCTCCCTCCGATAGCGCAATTATGCTGGGACTGTAACAACTGTTAAGGATTACAAACCTAACACTTAATCTAGTATAAACTAAATCTTTACTTTTATCAAGTATTTTTATTCCTAATCCGACATTTTTTTTAACATTTTTTTAAAATTACCCTAGCATCAATTTAGCCGAGATTGATATAGGAAAATACTCCTATTTTTCTTCTGCTTCGTAGTTAGGAAGTTTTTTACCTGCTAGTACATGGTAGTGTATGTGTTTAACTTCCTGACCACCATCTTCACCACAGTTATTTATTATTCTGAATCCAGTTTTATCGAATCCTTTTTCTTTAGCTATTGTGTTTATAGCGTTGTGTATATCAGCTATTATCCCCATTTCTTCTGCTGGCACGTCTAATATACTAGCGTAGTGTTTTTTAGGTATTACAAGTATATGATATGGCGCAACAGGATTAAGGTCGTTAAACGCTAATATTTTATCATCTTCATAAACTTTTGATGATGGTATTTCTCCATTTGCTATTTTACAGAATATACAATCCATAGTTAATTCACCTCCGATTTGTTATCTTTATAAAATTCTACACTAAAATAAAAAATCCTTCTTTTTTCACCAAATTAATTGGCAAAATCAGAAGGATTTTATCTCTAGTTTATATTTTTTATTTTCTACTATATTAATACACCTTCAACATAGTCTTCTTTTATTCCTGTTATTTTTACTTTTCTTATCTGTCCAGAAATATCTTCTTCACTTGGAGCTTCAACTCTCATGTAGTTCATTGTAAGCCCTTCATAGTTTCCAGATTTAGTAGTTTCTTCAAATAAAACATCCATTTCTCTACCTATAAATTTTTCTGCAAATTTATCGAAATTATTTTTAGATAGAGATATAAGTTGTTCACTTCTCATGTGTTTTACCTGAGGATCTATCTGATTGTCCATCTTAGCCGCTGGAGTACCTTTTCTTGGAGAATATTTGAATACATGCATCTGTGCTAATTCTATATCCTTTAAGAATTCATAAGTCTGTTTAAATTCTTCATTAGTTTCTCCAGGGAATCCAACTATAACGTCTGTAGTTATAGCAACATCTGGCATTTTTTCTCTTAATCTTTCTACTATTTCTCTATATTCAGCAGTAGTGTATCTTCTGTTCATTCTATCTAAAGTTGCATCACATCCACTCTGTAGTGACAAATGGAAATGAGGACAAACTTTATCCATCTTAGAAATTTCTTCTACAAACTCATCAGTAAATAATATTGGCTCAACTGAACTAGTTCTTATTCTTTCTATACCATCTATTTCATTTACAGCTTTTATAACATCTAATAATTTAACTTCTTTGTCCTTTATATCCTTACCATAAGATGCAACGTGTATTCCTGTAAGTACTACCTCTTTATAGCCCTTAGAAGCCAATAATTTAACTTCTTCGACTATATTATCAAGATCTCTACTTCTAACTCTTCCTCTTGCATAAGGAATTATACAATATGTACAGAATCTATCGCATCCATCCTGAATTTTCATAAATGCTCTAGTTCTACCATTAGTCTGAGTTATTTCTATCTCTTCAAATTCTTTTACCTTCATTATATCGTCTACTGTAGACACCTTATCATTGCATGTAACAGCCTCTACTTTTTCAACGATATGTCTTCTATCATTAGTACCCATAACTAAATTTACTTCTTCTATATCTAGTATTTCCTCTGGAGCAACCTGAGAATAACATCCTACAACAGCTATTACAGAGTTTGGGTTCTTTTTCTTAACTCTTCTTATATACTGTCTTGATTTTCTATCACTCATGTGAGTAACAGTACAAGTATTTATAACATAAACATCTGCATATTCTTCACTCTGAACGTGCTCATATCCAGCATGTTCAAATAATTCTATCATAGCTTCTGTTTCATACTGGTTTACTTTACATCCAAGTGTGTAAAAAGCAACTTTTTTCACTTATATTTTTCCTCCTAAATCACCTAATTCGTATTGTACAAGTGCTGAGGCTACAGTAGATGCAGTTTCTGTTCTAAGAATTCTAGGACCAAGAGTAACTACTTTTGCTCCATTTTCTTTAAGTGCATCTATTTCTTCATCAGCAATTCCACCTTCTGGTCCTATAAATATACCTATACTTTCTATATCAAGTCCTCTTATCTCTTTAACTAAAGGTATATTTCTTTCGTCTTCATAAGGGCAAATATTGTAATCATTTCTCTTCATATCATCAAGAGCTTCTTTAAAACTTAAAACTCCTTTTAATGTAGGAATTTTTCCTCTTTTAGACTGTTTTGCAGCTTCATAGATGATTCTTTCCCATCTTTCAAGCTTTTTATCTTCTTTTTTGCCATCTACTTTGGCAACACTTCTCTTAGTATCTACTAGAATTATTTCATCAGTTCCAACTTCTGTTAATTTCTGAAGAATATACTCCATCTTAGGACCTTTTGGCATTCCCTGATATACTCTAACCCTTAACTTAGATTCTCTTTTTATATCCCTTTTGTCTATTATATCTAGACAAACTTCTTCCTTAGACATAGATTTTATTTCGCCAATATACTCGTTATCTTCTCCGTCACAGATTTCAAGTTTTTCGCCTTCTCTATATCTAAGAACTTTTGTTATATGCTTTACATCTTCACATTCTATGATGCATGTATTTTCTTCTAAATTTATATTGTTCTTGTCTACAAAAAATCTATCCATAGTCCATGTCCAATCCATAATAATATCCTTTTAAAATAAAATTTATTCTATAAAACTTCTAATTGAAATTTATTTTTTTATTTTAGATACTATAGCAGACCATTCTCCTTTTCTGATAACTTCTACTATTTCAAATCCATTTTCTTCAAGACTTTCTACTACTTCATCTATTTTTGCAAGTATTATACCTGAAGATATAAACACAGCATCTTCTTTCATAAACTGCTGTACATCTTTAGCAAGTATTTTTATTATATCTGCTATTATATTAGCTACAACAACATCTGCTTTATCATGTATAACATCAGTTAAGTTTCCATGAAGTACTGTAACCTTATCTTCTACATTACTTTCTTTTACATTTTCTTTAGCAACTTCAACAGCTACTTCATCTAAATCAACTGCTGTAACATCGTTAGCACCTAATTTAGCAGCTGCTATTGCTAATATACCACTACCACAACCTATATCGAATACCTTAGCATCTGGAGTAACGTATTTTTCTAACTGGCATATACACATACTAGTTGTTTCGTGAGTACCTGTACCAAATGCCATACCTGGATCTAACTCTATAACTATATCCCCATCCTGTTCTTCGTATTCTTCCCAAGATGGTTTTATAACTATTTTTTCACCTACTTTTGTTGGTTTGTAGTATTTTTTCCAGTTGTTTGCCCAGTCTGCTTCATTAACTGTATCTAAAGACACACTTCCTTCCCCTGGATCTATACCAAAATCTTTAAGTGTTGATATTCTATGTCTTACATTTTCAACAAATTCTGGTACATTTTTTTCTTCAGATATATATGTTTTTATTTTTACGCAATCTTCTCCACTTTTGTTGAATACTTCTTCTTCAACATAATCCCAATCGTATTCGTGTTTTTTCTGGAATTTAAAGTCATTAGGGTCTTCTATCATAGCTCCTGCTGCTCCATTTTCATAAAGTATATTTGTTATAGCTTCAACTGCTTCTGTTGTTGTTCTAATTGTTACTTCTATCCAATTTCCCATTTTTCTAACCTCCATCTAAAAAATATTATTCTTTAAATTGACACATAGTCAAAATTTTCCATTTTACATTACCTTTTATTATATCATACTATATAACAATTTTTATCTATTATCTTTTCTTTCTAGAAAAAAAGGTTGTGCTACTAAATCTTCATAGCACAACCTTATAAAAACTAACTATCTTTTTTTCTTCTTAGATTTCTTCTTTTTGCCATCGTGTTTAGGCTTTCTAGCTTCTCTCTCCAATCTTTCCTTTTCTCTCTTGCCAGATAAGAAATAATCTAAAATACCAAATACTATCGCTGCAACTACAACAGTTATAAAGAAATTCATTATAGAACTTGCAAATATACCAGCACCTATCCCAGCTATGATACTCGCTCCTTTACCGTCACCTTTGCCTATAATATGGAATCCCTTCCAGTATTCAAGCACCATCGCTACAAACACTAACCCTAAAAGAACTCCACCCATGCTAGTAGTCTCATTATTTCTAAACTCAACTCCAGCAAAATTAACAACAAAATGTTTAAGCGTAAAAATAACTAAAGCTGCTAAAAATAACTTCCCAAGCTCTACCCAATTTATACTAAAACCTTTCTTCTCTTCCATTACTACTCTCCTTTACTAAACCTTTCATAACTATTCACAAATTTTTCTCATTACAAAAAATACCATTAATAAACCAATCTTTCAAGATAAATTTTCTTTTTTATGTACTTTTACCAAAATCTTCTACTTTTGGAAAATAAAATGAAAAAGAGATGTCCTAAAGATTTTTCATAAAAACTAACTTTAAACTTCAATATCGAATCTAATACGCTCTCGACAATCTGGAGGCACATCGCAACATATAAATGTGTTATAGAATAAATGCGATGTGCCGAAGCCTGGAGAGGAGTTTAGATTCGATTTGAAGTTAAAAAAAGATGCCCTTGAAAAATCTTGGACATCTCTTTTCATTATTTATTTCTTTTTCTTTCCAAATAATCTATCTATTTTTTCCCCGAATGTGGCTTTTTTTTCGTGTTCTTTCGACCCACATTCACCTGCGAATTCTCTTAATAATTCTTTCTGTTTTTCAGATAACTTCTTAGGTACTTCTACATTAACCTTAACGTACTGATCACCCTTAGAATTACCTCTTAGACGTTTTATACCTCTATCTCTTAATCTAAATACTGTACCTGTCTGAGTACCTTCTGGTATAGTATATTTAACTTTACCATCAAGAGTTGGTACTTCTATCTCATCACCAAGTGCTGCCTGAACAAATGTTATAGGCATATCTATATAAATATCGTATCCATCTCTTCTGAATATTTCATGAGGAGTAACTTCTACTATTATATATAAATCTCCCTTTGGAGCTCCTGGTTCACCAAATTCACCCTGTCCAGCTAGTTTTATCATCTGACCATCATCTATACCTGCTGGTATATCAACCTCAATAGTCTTAGTTTTTCTTACACTACCTGTACCTTTACATTTAGAACATGGAGTATCTATTATTTCACCAGTACCATTACAATTTGGACAAGTCTTAGTACTTGCTATATTACCAAATGGAGTTCTCTGTACACTTCTAACTGTACCTGTACCATTACAGTTTGGACAAGTTTTCTTAGAAGTTCCTGGTTTTGCTCCTGTACCATGACATTCGCTACATTCTTCATTTCTAGTTACTTTTATTTCCTTTTTAACACCTTTTGCAGCTTCTTCAAATGTAACTCTTACTCTCTGTCTTATATCAGCACCTCTTACCGGACCTCTTCTTCTTGAGCCAGATCCTCCAAATCCGCCGAATCCGCCACCGAATATATCTCCAAATATATCTTCAAATCCGCCGAATCCACTGAAGTCACCCTGACCAAAGCCGCCAAAGCCACCTTGACCACCAAATCCTCCTTGACCATTTACGCCATCTGGACCAAACTGATCATATCTTTTTCTCTTTTCTTCATCTGATAATACTTCATATGCTTCATTTATTTCTTTGAATTTTTCTTCAGCTTCTTTATCACCTGGATTTCTATCTGGGTGATATTTCATAGCTAGTTTTCTATATGCTTTTTTAATTTCCTGAGCTGTTGCTGTCTTTTCAACACCAAGAAGTTCATAATAATCTCTTTTACTACTCAACCTGTGACACCGCCTTTTCCTTTCTCAAATTTTCTACAATAAAACAATAGCTTGTAGAATATTTAAAACTACAAGCTATCATTCATACTTTATAATTCTACTTTAATATCTTACTTTATTCACAGGTCAATTACAAGCTATATAGTCTTTTTTCCTGGAATAATCACATTCAGTTATCTTAATACTAAAGGTTAGATATTATTTATCTTCATCTACTTCTTTGAAGTCTGCATCGTATACATTGTCACCATTTGAAGAAGATCCTTCATTTGCCTGTTCAGCACCTGCCTGCTGCTGAGCTTCCTGCTGTGCCTGCTGATACATTATTTCAGATACTTTCTGGAATTTCTGCATTAATTCATCTATAGCATTTCTTATTTCTTCTGCTGTTGCATCTTCTTTATCTTTTACAGATTTTACATTTTCTATTGCTTTTTCTATTGCTTCTTTATCATCAGCACTTATTTTATCTTCAACTTCTTTTAAAGTTTTTTCTGTCTGATATACTGTTGATTCAGCCTGGTTAACAGCTTCTATTTTTTCTTTTTTAGCTTTATCTGCTTCTGCATTCATTTCAGCTTCTTTAACTTTTCTTTCTATTTCTTCTTCAGATAAGTTAGTGTTAGAAGTTATAGTTATTTTCTGTTCTTTTCCAGTTCCTAAATCTTTAGCTGTAACATGAACTATACCATTAGCATCTATATCGAAAGTAACTTCTATCTGAGGGATTCCTCTCATTGCTGGTGGTATATCAGTTAACTGGAATCTACCTAATGTAGTATTGTCGTAAGCCATACTTCTTTCACCCTGAAGTACATGTATATCAACAGCTGTCTGGTTATCTGCTGCAGTTGAGAATATCTGAGATTTTTTAGTTGGTATTGTTGTATTTCTTTCTATTATCTTAGTGAATACATTACCTAATGTTTCTATACCTAATGATAATGGAGTTACGTCTAATAATAATAAGTCGTTAACTTCACCAGTTAATACACCTGCCTGTATTGAAGCACCAGCTGCAACACATTCGTCTGGGTTTATACCTTTGTGAGGTTCTTTTCCTATGAATTTCTTAACAGCTTCCTGAACTGCTGGTATTCTTGTAGAACCACCAACTAATAATACGTCATCTATTTCAGAAACTGATATTCCTGCATCTGATATAGCTCTCTTCATTGGTTCCATAGTTTTTTCAACTAATCCTGCTGTTAATTCTTCAAATTTAGCTCTTGATAAATCTACGTTTAAGTGTTTTGGACCTTCTGCAGTTGCTGTTATGAATGGAAGGTTTATATTTGTACTCATTGTTGAAGATAATTCTTTTTTAGCTTTTTCAGCAGCTTCTTTTAATCTCTGAAGAGCCATCTTGTCATTTCTTAAATCAACACCTTCAGCTTTTTTGAATTCTTCTGCTAAGTAGTCTATTACTATTTTATCGAAGTCATCTCCACCTAATCTGTTGTTACCAGCTGTAGCTAAAACTTCGAAAGTACCATCACCTATTTCAAGTAATGAAACGTCGAATGTACCTCCACCTAAGTCGAATACTAATATTTTTTTATCCTGATCTAATTTATCCATACCGTAAGCAAGTGATGCTGCTGTTGGTTCATTTATTATTCTCTTAACTTCAAGTCCTGCTATTCTACCAGCATCTTTAGTTGCCTGTCTCTGAGCATCTGTGAAGTATGCTGGAACAGTTATAACTGCTTCTGTTACTTTTTCACCTAAGTAGCTTTCTGCATCAGATTTTAATTTCTGAAGTATTATTGCTGATATTTCCTGTGGTGAATAATCTTTTCCATCTATATTTACTTTGTAGTCAGTACCCATATGAGTTTTTATTGAGCTTACAGTTCTATCTGCATTTGTTACTGCCTGTCTTTTTGCTGGTTCCCCAACTATTCTTTCTCCATCTTTAGTGAAAGCTACTACTGAAGGAGTAGTTCTCATCCCTTCTGAGTTTGGTATTATCTGTGGTTCTCCACCTTCTAATACTGCTACACATGAGTTTGTTGTACCTAAGTCTATACCTATTACCTTTGCCATTTTAATTTCCTCCTTTATGATTATAAATCATATTATGATTTGTAATTTACCTTTTCATTTAATTAATTTATTTGCTATTTACTAGCAAGAAACTTTTACCATAGTTGCTCTTACAACCTTTTCATTTAATTTATATCCTTTTTGTAGCACATCTACAACCTTACCAGGTTCTACGCCACATATATGATCCTGCATAACTGCCTGATGGAAGTTTGGATCGAAAGGCTCATCTTCAGCTGGTATTTCTTTAAGACCAAATTTACCAAGAGTATCTAAAAGCTGTTTTAAAACTAGCTCAACACCCTGATAAACTGCTGTACCTTTATCTGCTGAATCTAAAGCTCTTTCCATATTGTCTATAACAGGAATAAGTTCTGCCATTATTTTTTCATTGGCAAATATTCCTATATTTTCTTTTTCTTCATTAGTTCTTCTTCTGTAGTTTGCATATTCAGCTTGAAGCCTCTGATATTTATCATTCATATCAGCTATTTCATCTTTTAATTTTTTTTCTTCAAGTTTAGCATTTATATCTGTTACGTTTTCTGCTTCACCTTCTATCTCTTCATTAGAAACATTTACTTCTTCATTCTGAGCTTCCTCAGCCGTTTTAGTATCTTTTTTCTCCTCGTTTATACCTTTATTATTTTCCAAGACATACACCCCTCAGTCCGTCAGCTTTTTGCTGTTTTATTTCTTTTTATTTAGTAAAATGCTCATATAATTTATTATTGAGCAAACTCTAGCGTAATCCATTCTTGTAGGTCCTATAAAGCTTATCTTTCCTAATGTATTATTATCTACATTATATGTAGCTGTTACGACACTACAATCTTTTTCAAGACCTTTTCCATTTTCATTACCTATTAGGATATTTAAGTTATCCTTTTGAATACCCTTCTGTTTAATAAGATCTGTAACGGCATCTTTTTCTTCTACTAGATTTAAAAATTCTCTAGCTTTTATTATGTCGTTAAACTCAGGATAATTGAAAATGTTTGTAGCTCCATTTAATGTAAGTGAATAATCATCATCTGACTCTTCACCATTTAGAACATCTATTAATGTATCGACTATCATTGAAAACTCACCAATCTGATATTTTACATATGATATAAAGTTTTCATCTAAGTCAGCTACACTCTTTCCAGCAAGTCTTTTTGTTAAGCTATCTGATATAAGATTTAGCTTAGCCTGTTCAATATTTTCTCTTACTGGTATGTTTGCTTTCTTTACATCACCTTTTTCTGAAACTACTATTAAAAGTATCTCGTTTTCATTTAAGTTTACCAACTGTATATATTTTATTACGTTGTTTGCTATACTCTTTGTAATAGCTACTGTAGTATAATTGGTTAATTTTGATAACATCTTTGATGTTTCATGAATTAAACCATTTATATTGTCTATATTGTTTTGCATACAGTTTTCAATTAATCTTTTTTCTTCATCAGTAAGCTCTCCCTTGCTCATTAAAGAATCAACATATAATCTATATCCTTTAACTGAAGGAACACGACCTGCAGATGTGTGAGGCTGTATTAGATATCCTAGCTCTTCCAAATCCGCCATTTCATTTCTTATAGTCGCTGCACTAACTCCAAAATCATGTTTCTTTGAAATTGTTCTAGAACCGATAGCCTCTGCTGTATCAATATAATCTTTAACTATCGCTTTAAGTATATTTAATTTTCTCTCATTCAATTCCAAATTCATCACCTTCTTACTTTATTAGCACTCATCATTTAGGAGTGCTAAAAAGCTTATACTTATTTTATAACACCATTAGAATTTTTTGTCAACATCTTTTGAAAAACTTTTTGAAAAGTATTTTTGAACGCAAAAAAGAAATCCAATTATACTATAATCAGATTTCTTCATTGCAAATTCAATATTCTTTATATTAATTGTCCACCTATATCTAAGAGTGCTAATTTTTATATTCTTACTCTTCTCTAAGATAATATTTCTAAAAATACGCTATTGGATATTTCCCTTCCCTTTTGAGTTAGTTTTATATTTTCCTCATCTACAGTTAAAAGACCTCTCTCAACTAAATCCTCTACCTGTTTTTTATATTTATCACAGAATTCAACTCCAAATCTATTTTTAAAATCAATTCTATTAATTCCAGAGTTCATTCTTAACCCCATAAACACCATTTCTTCAATCATTTCCTCATTAGATAGATTTTCTACATTGACAATAGGTTTTTTACCACTTTCTATTTTTTCATGGTAATTATCTAAATTAGATTCATTAGTATATCTATCTCTTCCAAGATATCCAGCTGCACCTGCACCAAGTCCAAGGTAATTCTCACACTGCCAGTAGATTATATTGTGTCTACATTCTTTGCCTTCTTTAGAATAATTAGATATTTCGTACTGATTATATCCATTGTTTTTTAGATAGTTAATAGTGTATTCATACATCTCTATATCTCTATCCTCATCCATAAGTTCAAACTCATCTCTCTCGTACATATTAAAAAGCTCTGTACCTTCTTCAAGTATAAGAGAATACGCAGAAATATGCTCAGGGTTTAATGCTACAACTTTTTCCAAACTCTCCTTCCAATCATCCTCGGTTTGATTAGGTAGAGCAAACATAAGATCTATATTAATATTATCAAAACCTACATCTCTAGCTTCTTTAAAATTCTTTTCAAACTCTTCATAAGTATGAATTCTACCTATATAACTTAAATGATGATTTTGAACAGCTTGAAGACCTATACTCAACCTATTTATCCCACTTTTCTTGATAGCTTCTAACTTTTCTCTATCAATAGTCCCTGGATTACACTCCATAGTAATCTCTGCATCATCAGAAATATTAAAACTATCTTTAACACACTTCATCAAACTCTCAATCTCATCACAAGATAAAATACTAGGAGTACCTCCACCAAAGAAAATAGTATCGACAACTCTATCAGAACATTCATCTGAATACATCTCAATTTCTTTCTTTAAATCATCTAAATATCTCTTCTTATCACATAAATTCATCCTAAATGAATTAAAATCGCAGTACTTACACTTCTTCACACAAAACGGAATATGTATATAAACTCCAAACATCAAACATTCCTCCTTTTAATAATTATTATTTTATACAATCTGAAGATGCATCGCAACACATAAATATGTTACAAAATCAAAGCTATGCATCGAAGTCTGGAGATAAGGTTATATTTGTTCTAAGCATAAAAAAAGAGATGCCTCTTTAAATAATCGAGACATCTCACATAATCAATTTAATTATATATTGCAGTATCCAACCACTCTATATTCAGCAGGTACTTCATATCCACTTGCATCAAATACCCATTTAGAGTCCATAAGAGTTGTATCTACTATTAATCCGAAGTATAACATAACTATACCAGATGCTATTTTTCCTTCGTATTCGTCTTTTAATTCTTCTTTATCAACAGCAAGAACTATTTTACCACCGTCAACTATAAATCTCCATGGCTGTTTGTTAAGTGCTGAAGGAGCTAGTCTAGCATATGAGAATGCATCTAATAAAGCTCTTGTTTCTAGATCTTCTATATCTGCTGCCTGTCCCCATTTATCCATGAATACTATTTCTTCTATAGCTTTTCTATCTGATGCAGGTTCTGCTATTGCTTTTTCCATTTCTGACTGAGAATAGTTTTCTCCTGTTTTAGTAGCTTTTAAAACTTTTTTCTTAGCTTCGTCAGCATATCCAAATGCTACTAAAGCAACTAATTCTTTATCAGTTACTATTCCTATATTTTCAAGTATTTTCTTTCCGTCTTCAAATGTTATCCAGCAAGAATCTATTTTTAATTCTACACCTTTTAATCTTGCATTTTCTGCTATATATCCAGCATTTTCTATATAATTATCTTTTTTATCTGAAAGTAAAAGCATGTAGTGTGGTGCATCTATAAGGAATCCATTATATCCAGCTAATCCTTCCATTTTATCATATACTTCACCTTTGTTGTAGAATTTTAATTCTGTTTCTATTCCAGGTACTAGAACTTTAGCTGTTTCAATATATTTTTTTATTTCGTCTAAGTTTTTAGCTTCAACTTCTTTTTCTTTAAAACTTCTAACTGATTTTGAGTTCATTATTAAATTCTTATAATCCATCATTTTGTACTCTCCTTCTACCGACAAATAAATAATCTAATTTAAAAAGCCGATACATATTAATTAATTCTTTATGTTCATTATATACCCTTTTCACTATAATTCAAACCGACTTTTTTAATTTTTTAAATTTTTTATAAATTTAATTATATATTCTATTTTTATCGAAATACTCAAACAAGGCATATATTTATAGATTTTTTAACTTTGATATATTTAATTTTATTTATTTTACTATTTTTAACAATTCTTCTTTTTTATTTATACTTGGATTTTTTATTACTTCTTTTAAGATTTTATTTAGCATTTCTCCAATTTCTTTTCCTGGTTTTACTCCAGCTGCTATCAAATCTTTTCCATTTATATCTAAATCTTTAACTCTAAAACACTCGCCGTTATCCACAATTTCTTTTAAAGTATTTTCTACATTGTTTAGTACTATTAGGGCTTCTACTGTAAATGCTTCTAATACTTCTATTCCTACACTTTCAATTTTCTTTTCTTCTTCGCTTTTTTCTTCAAATTTACTTTTTCTTTCTTCTAAATATGTATCTACTTCAGCTGCTTTTAAATCAATTAAATATTCTAGCATTTCCACACTATCTAGTTTCATAAGTAAATACTTTAAATCCTCTTTATTGTTGGAAATATTTCTCATACTGTATTTTAAAAGCTCACAAGTCTTAGAAATTGTTTTATTGTCGTATCTCATCTTTTTGAGTATTTTTTTAGTATTTTCAATTCCGATTGCTTCATTTATATAAACAAAGAACCCAGCTAATCTACAAGCTAAATCTTTTTTGCATAAATCGGCACAATTAACACCCATTTTTATCAACTCTAATGATGAAAAATCTCTATTAAAATCATCCTTATCTATATTATATAACTCTGGTAGTATATTTTTTAATATACCACTTTCATGGTAAATCATTATTTTTTTTGCATTCGACATCAATGTCTTAGTAAATTCTAGATTTATTCTCTCAATAGATACTGCAGATATCAAATCAGACATCTCTTCTATCGCTTTAAAAGTTTCATTCTCAATAGAAAATCCAAGCTGTGCAGAAAATCTAATTCCCCTCATCATTCTAAGTGCATCTTCTTCAAATCTTTTTCTTGGATTGCCAACACATCTTATCACCTTATTTTCAAGATCATCTCTACCACCAAACACATCTACTAATCCTGTAGAATTATTATATGCCATGGCATTTATTGTAAAGTCTCTTCTAGATAAATCTTCTTCTATATTCTCTGTGAATTCGACGCTATCTGGATGTCTTCCATCTGTGTAATCCCCATCTATTCTATATGTAGTTACTTCATATGCTTCCTTATCTATCACCACAGTGACAGTACCATGTTCTATACCTGTTTCTACAGTATTTTCAAATATATTCATTATATCTTCTGGCTTTGCAGATGTAGCTATATCCCAGTCATTTGGCACTCTTCCAAGTAAGCTATCTCTTATACAGCCACCTACTGCAAACGCCTCAAATCCATTTTTTTCTATTTTTTCTATTATATACTCTGTTGTTTCTGGTAATTTTATCAAAAAATCACTTCCTATCTTCTAAAAAGGCTGTTACACATACCTATGCAACAGCCAAATTATTTTTATATTCTATTTTATTAGTCGTCAAGTTTTAGAACTGACATGAATGCTTTCTGTGGTACTTCTACGCTACCAATCTGACGCATTCTTTTCTTACCTTCTTTCTGTTTTTCAAGAAGTTTTCTTTTACGAGAGATATCCCCACCGTAACATTTTGCAAGAACGTCTTTTCTTAAAGCACTTATTGTTTCCCTTGCTATTACTTTATTTCCAACAGCTGCCTGAATTGGAACTGCGAACTGATGTCTAGGTATTTCATTTTTAAGTTTTTCACACATAGCTTTTCCTCTTACAAATGCTTTTGTTTCGTGGATTATGAAGCTAAGTGCATCGACCTGTTCTTTATTGATAAGTATATCAAGTTTAACAAGTTTAGAAGGTACATATCCCTTCATTTCGTAGTCTAGTGATCCATATCCTCTAGTTCTTGATTTTAACGCATCAAAGAAGTCGTATATAACTTCATTTAGAGGTAGGTCATAGTGAAGCATAACCCTTCTATCGTCAATATATTCCATATTGTGCATAGTTCCTCTTCTTTCCTGACAAAGCTCCATAACAGCCCCTACGAAATCTTTTGGAACTATTATATCACCTTTAACTATAGGCTCTTCTATCATCTGTATTTCACCTGGTTCAGGTAAGTTTGCAGGGTTCTGTATCATAACAACTTCTCCATCAGTTTTTGTAACTCTGTATATAACAGATGGTGCAGTTGTTACTATATTAAGGTCAAATTCTCTTTCTAATCTTTCCTGCATTATTTCCATGTGTAATAATCCAAGGAATCCACATCTAAATCCGAATCCAAGAGCTGCAGATGTTTCAGCTTCGAATTCTAAAGCTGCATCGTTTACCTGTAATTTTTCAAGAGCATCTCTTACGTTTTCGTATTTTTCACCTTCACCTGGATATATACCACAATAAACCATCGGAGTTGCTTTTTTATATCCTGGTAAAGCTTCAGCTGTCATATTGTTTGCATCAGTTATTGTATCACCAACACGACAACTTCTTATATCTTTTATACTAGCTGCTATATAACCAACATCTCCCGCAGATAATTCAGGAAGTTCTGTTGGATTAGGAGCCATAACACCAACTTCTGTTACTTCGAATTTCTTCTTAGTATTCATCATTTCTATTGTCATGCCTTTTTTAACAGTACCTTCAAATACTCTTACATAAGCTATAACACCTTTATATGCATCATAGTATGAGTCGAATATTAAAGCTTTTAAAGGAGCTTCTGAATCTCCTTCTGGAGCTGGAACATGTTTTACTATTCCTTCTAATACGTCCTCTATATTTATTCCGTTCTTAGCTGATATAAGTGGTGCATCAGATGCATCTAGTCCTATATAGTCTTCTATTTCTGCTTTTACCTCTTCTGGTCTAGCACTTGGTAAATCTATCTTATTTATAACAGGAAGTATTTCTAAATCCTGATCTAATGCTAAATACACATTAGCTAATGTCTGAGCTTCAACACCCTGTGCTGCATCTACAACTAAAAGAGCTCCTTCACAAGCTGCTAAACTTCTAGATACCTCGTAGTTAAAATCGACATGACCTGGAGTATCTATTAAATGAAGATAATACTCTTCTCCGTCCTTAGCCGTATATTTAAGTCTAACATTCTGTAATTTGATTGTTATTCCTCTTTCTCTCTCAAGATCCATGTTATCAAGAAGCTGAGATTTCATATCTCTTTCGCTTACAAGACCTGTAGTCTGTATTAATCTATCTGCTAAAGTAGATTTCCCGTGGTCTATATGTGCAATTATACTAAAGTTTCTTGTTCTACTCTGTCTGCTTGACAATTAAGTTTCCTCCCTTTCAAAATTATTCTCTATTTCAAAGCGATTTATTACGCTAAATTCATTTTTTCCGTTTATGAGCGCAGTTACGCTTTTATATCATACCTATTATTTTACTTTATCTCTTGCTTTATGTAAATAAAAAAGTCATTGTTCAATAAAGAAGTGACAAATATTTTTTCTAGTTTTTTGTTTTTTTAATTGATTTTTTTGTACTCTCCTAGTATAATTTATAATTGACTGTATTTTAGCAGAGCAAAATTATAACCAAATCAGGTTGTCAAAAATATATAAAATAAATAAATATTTTTCCTTGATTTTTATTTATAATTCTGTTAAAATCTAATATGTTGACGATGAGTGATTATTTAATAAAGTTATTGTGGGAGGTGAATAGAATGGCAAACATAAAATCAGCTAAAAAAAGAATAAGTGTTATAGAAAAGAAAACTGCTTTAAACAGAGTAAGAAAATCTCAGGTTAAAACAGCTATAAGAAGATTCGATGAAGCAGTTGCAGCAGGAAACGTTGAAGAAGCTAAAGCTAGATTCCAGTACGCACAGAAAAGAATATATCAGGTAGCTTCTAAAGGAACTATACATAAAAACGCTGCATCAAGAAAAGTAGCTAAATTAGCTCAGAAATTAAACGGTATGAACGCTTAATTACCAGTTTAATATGACATATATGACCCCCTGTTCGCTAAAGGGGGTTTTTTTATTGCCCAAATTTAGCACAAAAAGGGTATATATTGAATTTTGCTCCAGGCAATCAAGTTGCATTGTCGCTCAAATTCAATATATACCCTTTTTCAGTTAAATTTTCCCTTATCTTAAAAACTAACTTGTCGTTGCAAATTAATCTATGCTCGTCTCCAAAATAGTACGCTAATAAATGCGATTGCAAAAACTATATATTAAAAACCAATAATAATAACAAATAAAAAAGGTGCTTATACATAGATAGCTTAAAACATCTATATATAAGCACCTTTTTACATATTTTGTAATCAGTTTTATTTTATTTGCAGTATTTTCCTATTAGTATTTCTATGGCTGCTTCGTCACCGATTAGTCCATTTTTTATTCTGTATTCGCTTTCTAGTATGTAGTTCATTATTTCTGTTAGTTTGTCATCAGAGAAATTCGTTCCCTGTTTAGCTGCATTTTTTACAACGAATTCTTGTAGTCCTAGTGTAGACGCCATTTCTTTGAATTTCATGTTTTCTTTTTGCATATCTTTAACTTTTAGTATTATTCTAAACTGTCTAGATATTAAGCTCATTATTCTTAGTACAGGCTCCCCGTCGAATACCATGTCTTTGAATATTTTCATAGCAACAGACGCATTTTTCATTCCTATATTATCTATCATTCTAAATACATTGTTTTCAACTTTTCTAGGAGAAAGTTTGTCTACTATTTCATTTGTAAGGTTATTTCCAGCTCCAGCGTAAGAACCCATTTTAAATATTTCATTTTTTACATCTGTTAGAGTCATGTCGCTGTTTTTATCTCTATATCCAAGTTGCTCTATAAAGTAGGCTATTGTAGCATTTTCCGCATTTACATCAAGTCTAGAGAATTCTCTTTTTACCCATTTAAAAAGATCCATTCCATCTAATTTCTTACATTCACATACAGTACCAACCTTGTTTACCTTCTTGTATATAGACTTTCTCTTATCTATATCTCCATAAACTATGAATGCTAGTACAGTAGTGTCCGGTATATTATCTAGTCTTTCGATAAAGTATTTTTCATCTGCATCTGTAAAATTCTTCTTATTTCCATTAAAAAGTTCAAAGTCCTTAACTATTACAACTTTTCTCTCGTCCATAAATGGAAATGTTTCTATTGAACTAAGAAGCTGATCTAACTGTACTTCTTTTCCATCTATAACATCAAAGTTGAAATCAAGCATACTTTCATTTAATCCAGACTTTAACATTTTTATTGAATTTTCTATAAGATAATACTCTTTTCCATAGAAAAGATACACTCTCTCAAAATTATTCTGTTTCATTCCTCCGATAATATCCTTGTAATCCATTTCTTTGCTCCTCTACGACTTTGATTTCATAATAAATTATGCCTAGACTAATTATTATATAATAAATCACAAGAAAACTAAAGTCTAATTGAGTAAATTGTATGTATGAAAACCATATTTCATCAACTTTTTCTAAGATAAAATAAATTATCGTTATAATTACAGAATTTAATCCTGCTACAATGCTTGCGATAAACGGAAAAATTTCAAATAAAAATATACTTGCAACATCTATATAGACAACAAAAGCTACAAATGGTACTGCTAATACATTACTTATAACTGATAATATAGAAATCCCATCAAAACTATACACAATTATAGGCAAAGTCATTATATTTGCAGCTATAGTTACCGATGCAGCTGAAAATTTTATCCTTTTATTTATAATTGGATAAAAGTAAACTATAGAAAAAGTAGCTAAAAAACTTAGTTGAAATCCTGTGTTGTATATTACAAATGGATTTAAAAATATCATCACAGAAGCAATTATAGAAAGTGTACTAATTCCATCTCTCTTCCTATCCAACACAAAGCATATATCAGCAAATACAGAAGATACAACTGCTCTTCCAATAGATGGACTTCCACCTGCTATATAAAAGTATATAAATAGTACTATATTTACAACTACCATATTAAAAGCGATGTTTATCCTTCTCCCCATAAATCCAGCCAAAGTACATAATATACCTACATGAAGCCCAGAAACAGCTATAATATGGCTTACACCAGTCCTCGAAAACATCCTCTTATCCTCATCACTCATAAGATCCTTATCTCCTAAGAGCATAGAATTAATAAAATCAGACTTATCTTTATACAAATAGGCATTTGTATCTTTTATGTACTCTCTAATTTTTCCAATTAATTTATATGGTTTACTAATACCAACTTTCTTACAATCACTCATTATACAGTAAACCTCTATTCCAGTACTTTTTAAATACCTACCATAATTGAAATCATCGAATTTCATTTCCCCTAAAAGCTTCGACTTTCCCTTAACCACTACAACATCCCCAACATCTAAATCAGCTTTATTAGAATAATCATTTACCAAGCACTCTCCTATTCTATATTGAGTATACCTATCCTTTTTCGCTTCAGAAATAACTGTACCTTTAATAGAAACAATCTGATTTGCTTCTACTTTGTCTACTAATTCTCCTTTGGTAGATAATATAGCAATTATAAATATACAAAGAAATAAAATAACAGATGGCCTTCTAATAAAAAATACCCTCAATCTCTCAAATAAATTTCTACTCTTCTCCATATGTCAACCACCTCTCATTACTTTCTACTTTTATATTTGACAGTTTTCAAAAATATATTCATAAATTTTTTTTAATTATTTATATAATTTAAATAAATACATTATTTTTTTAAGATAACAATAAAAAATCTAGCGTAACCCAAAAATAAAATAATAAGTTTACTTTTGCATTTAGGTAAACTTATTGTGCATATATAGTTGACATTTATCCAATTTTAATTTATTCTAGTAAACATAAATCTCATACTATGATCATAAAGCAAAAGGATTTATAAATTTTATATCAAAACACAAAAATTAAAAAGAAAAGAGGTATTATTTATGAAAACAAAAGAATTAGTATACGTAGCACTTTGTGCGGTTATAATCGCAATTTGCTCTTGGATTTCTATTCCAACTGCAGTACCATTTACTCTACAAACATTTGGAATATACTTAGCAATTTCAGTGCTTGGAGGTAAACTTGGAACAATATCATTTCTAATATATCTAGCACTTGGTGCAATAGGTCTACCAGTATTTGCTGGATTTAAAAGTGGTTTTGCTGCAATAACAGGTCCAACAGGAGGGTATTTGCTAGGATTTTTAGCTACTGCACTAATAATGTGGGGATTTGAAAAATTCTTTGGGAAAAATAAAGTATCATTCATAATTTCTGCAATAATAGGTCTTGTAGCATGTTATGCACTTGGAACAATTTGGTTTATGAAAGTATTCTCTGCCGCTAATGGAGCAATTGGACTTGGAGCAACTCTTGGAATGTGTGTAATACCATTTATAATCCCAGACTTAATCAAACTTGTCGCTGCATATCTAATAGGAAGCAAAATATCTGCAATCTCAAAACTAAATACAGCAACTTGCTAAAAATTCAATTGATAATATAAAAAAATGGGCTACTTCATCAATAATTACTGATGCAATAGCCCATTTTTATTAGTCGTATTCATTTATGTGATTTCTCTTTTTAACAAAAACTTTTCTAAGTATATCTAATTTTTTTTCGTTTATTTCCTTGTCGTATAAATCTAAAACATCATCTATATCTTTATATCCAAATATCAGCTGAGATATCTGATTTATATCTAAAACTAAATCGGCATTTTCCTCATTATATTCTAGCTTTTCAAAACTATAATCATTATCTCTAAATTTTAAACAATAATTTGCTGTATTCTGTGGTATATACTTGTCTTTTACAGATATCACTACACTTTCAAAATCGCCATCTAATTTTTCTAAGTAATTGTAAGCACATTCAAGATAGTCTGCCATATTTATAAAACATCCATCCATATTTACAACTCTTCCCATCATAAATGGTTTTAAAAGTGATTCCGATGTCTTAGGATTTTTCAATGTATTACCTATCGTATTTCTAACGTCTTCCATGATAACAACCTTATCACACTGTGTATTGTGGTTGTAGATAAATGCTAAAATAGACTTTAATGCATTTGTATTACTAAAGTACACTTCTCTAACAAAGAATTTTCCTTCATTAATAGCATAAATAACATATCCGTCGTACACACCATTATCAGAACAAATATAAATATGTCCTCCATCTGCTGCTACTTCTTTAAACATATTCTCATATCTCTGCTTACCTCTTACAGTATATCCATTTAATCTTCTATTAGATTTATTATAAATATCTATAAGATTATCTATATCCGATTCTTTTGCCCTTTTAAAATCTCTTTCTATTCTAAAAGCTGATAAATCCTCTATATTTATTCTGTGCTCCATCATATCGTAGCAATTTTCAAATCCAAATCTTCTATAAAGCCTAAAATCTATCGGCATAAGTATAGAAACATTTTGTCCTCTGTTGTACATCTCTTCGAATGATAAATTCATCAAAGACTTCATCATCCCCTTGCCCCTAGCCTCTGGTAATGTAGATACACCTACAACATAGGATACATTTTCTTCTTTATTACCAAGCTTTATAGTATGCTGGTTCAAATGAATTGATGCAACTACATCTCCATCTAACTCTGCAACAACAGTATTTTCCGCTCTATACTTATTTTCAAAGTAGCAATTTTCTACTTCTTCACCTTCATTGAAACAATATGTCCATATTTTTCTTATCTGATCGTAATCTTTATCAGTCGCTATTCTGGCAGCCATTGGATCCTCCTATTTTTCTCTAACTGTATATTTTTCAGCAAATCTAACAGGATGATAAGAAAGCTTAGCTTTTCTAAGTCCTTCTATACCTAAATCTTCTTCTCTATTTACAAATTCAACATCTGGGAATTCGTCTACTAAGAATTTCTGATTTATATATGGATAAAGTCCTCTTATCTCTGGATTCGCCTTTTCTATATGTATAAGAGCCATATTCGGTTTTAATTTTTCACCTATACTAAATGCTTCTAACGCTCCATCAACATATATTCCAAAAACTTTCACTCTATCTCTTAGTTTATCATAATTGTTGAATATTTTTTCTATTGCTACATATTCTCCATCGTCAACCTCAGCATCTGAGTCCTCTTTCTGAACCTTCCACTTATCAAGTAATGCTCTACAATCGTCGAAATCTGCTATATCTAATAATCTACTTTCAAATCTTCCTTCGTACTCTTTTAAGAAGTAGTTTATATGATTTCTCTTCTTCTGATTTTTTCTACCTGCTAATGTTCTTAAAGACTCAGCATCGTATATGTAGTCAAATAAATCTCTTTCTTCTATATATTCAAATTTATCTCCGTAATTACTGTGAACATAGTCCACCATTTCCTTATTTATACCTCTTAAATAAACTTTACTTTCTATTTCTTCAAAGTAATTCATTGCAAAGTCTATAGCTTTTTTAACATTTTCTCTTGATGCAAGTGGTAGTACTGAGAATATTTCCCCTTCATATTCCCCGAAAACTATCGCAAAATCATCTTCTATATGGTATTTTGTCTTGTAAGTATCCCGCCACATAAACATTGTAGCAAAACAATAATCACATGCTTCATACTCTGTCATATCAAAGAATGGCTGTAACCTATCCAACGATTCTATATCTAAATTTTTAAATTCTATTTTACTCATAAAAACCTCTCCTTTTTTCCCCTTAACATATCCTTTTTTTATTTTATATTTATACATTTATATTTTTAATTATCACATCTTTTGTTTTCATCTCTTTTCTCAAATCTCGTTTACAAATAAAAAAATTTGTAAACTATACAAATGAGAGAACTATTAATTTTATAATTTTTATTTTACCCTAAAATTATATTTCCCAAACATTTATTTTAACAGAGGTGTACAAAAATGAAAAGTAAATCACTTATAAAAATTTTTTCAATTCTTTTACTAGTTATCTATGTAAACGGTTGCGCCAGAGAAAAATTATTTTCTGTACATATAATTGATGTCGGTCAAGGAGATAGTATATTCATACAGACACTCGAGGATAAACGTATTCTTATAGATGCAGGTGATGAAGAAGCTGAGCATACAGTTTACTCATATTTAAAAAGAAGAGGAGTAAAAAAAATTGATGTTTTAATTGCCACACATCCAGACACAGACCATATTGGAAGTATGGACTATATTATAGATAAATTTAAAATATCTCATTTCTATATGCCTGATGCGAAAACTGATTCTGAGGCTTTTTACAATCTTTTAGATAGCTGCAAAGAGAAAAATTTAAAAATAGAATACCTAACAAAAGGAGATAGATTAAAAATAGATAGCTCTACAACTATGGAAATCTTATCTCCATCTACAATTACCGATAAAAATAATTTAAATTCAATTGTATCGCTATTAAATTACAAAGGTTATGAGTTTTTATTTACTGGAGATGCTGAAAAAGAAAATGAGTCAGAAATATTATCATCTTGTAATTTGCCAGATATAGAGTTTTTAAAGGCAGGTCATCATGGCAGCTCTTCCTCATCAACAGATGAATTTATAGAAAAGCTTAAACCAGAGGCTATTGCAATCTCTTGTGGATACAACAATGACTATGGTCACCCACATAGAAGCGTATTAGATACATTTAGAGAAAATGGGGCTGTAGTTTATAGAACTGATAAAAATGGATCACTTGTATTTTATTGTGACGACAACGGAATTTTTACAAAGAAAAAATACAAAACCGAGTAAAATTTATAAATATAAAACTGCTCTATCATTTCAAAGATGAGCAAGATAAAAGTCTTTCTATTTTCAAATTATTCTGATTTATGTTATCATTAATTATACAATAAACCTTAAAGGAGGTTTGTCTATAAAAAATATAATTCCTACTTGAGATACAAAACTACGGTTTTGTTAACTTGATATGAAAAAAATACTCTCGAAACAAAAAATAAATCGATGGGTTAAACTTGATTTCAAAAATTTTAAAAAATTGCACAACAAATAAACCTAACAAA